>CALFPI010000063.1 GCA_937919035.1 uncultured Gemmatimonadaceae bacterium | reverse complement strand
AGGGTCGGTGCGGTCTGTACCTGGGTGCGTCGCCTGGGTCGTGGCAGGCAGATGGCACCTCTGGAGAGCCGTGCAATAACTCGTTGAACCAGCACGCATCACCTCGCAGCAGACCGCGAAATGAATTGGTGTCCACAGTGACCATTTTTGCAGCGCGATTGCATAACTTGCCGACCAGTTTCAACGCCTGGCGCAACGGATGCTTGGGAACGATGATCGTTCTCGCCGTCACGGCCTGCCAGGTTCACAAGGCACCCGAATCGGCGATGGCACCCGACCAGCGCGACGTGGGGCCCTTGAATGCGACGTACAGCGTGGACGGTTCATCATTCACGCTGCACGATGGCCACTTTGAGATGCCCGCCGCACCGGGGTCCGCTGCGAAACGTACGCTCACCGTGTTTGATGCCCCGGTCTATGGAGAACTCGACAACGATCGGCAAACCGATGCGGCGGTGATCCTCGTGTACCAGGGCGGCGGTAGTGGCACTTTTTATTATCTCGCCGCAGCCATCAAAGGTGAGCATGGCTATCGCGGCACAAATGCAGTGCTGCTCGGTGACAGATTGAATCCACAGTTTGTGCGCATCCAGCATCGAATGATTGCTGCCGGCTTCAGAGATCGCGGGCCCGCACAATCCTTCGCCTCAACGCCAACGATCGATGTGACACGACACGCCATTGTTGCCGATCAAACGCTCACCCTTGTTCCACCTGCAAGTGAGCAGTCGGGATGGGTGAGGTACGGCCACGAAGTGCGCGCCTTCACGCCGTGTGGCAGAGAGGACGAATCCTGGTTGGCCGGGCCATCACCTGCCTTGGCGGATATCAGGACAGACTACGAGCAGACCATGCGCGAAGCACGCCCGTATGCGCCTCTGTTCATGGTGTTGAGGGGCAGTTTCATTGATCCGCCGCGTGACGGATTCGGTGCAGACTATGAGTCGGCCTTTCTTGCGACGAAACGAATCGACGTAAACCCAACCGGTAACTGTCGCGATGCATTCATTTCGATCGAAGCCCCGACACCCGGCGCAGTGATCGAGTCACCTTTGCTCATCAATGGCCGCGCACGCGGCACCTGGTTTTTCGAAGGTGACTTCCCGGTCGTGCTCGAGGATGGCGAGGGCAATGAGTTGTCCCGCTCGTTCGTAACCGCACAGGGAGAATGGATGACGGAGGAATTCGTGCCCTTCACGGGAACGCTGTCATTCACCAACCCGGTGAAGGACCTGCGCGGCAGGCTGATCCTCAGAAAGGACAATCCCACGGACCGCCCCGAATTGGACGATTCCACGGCAATCCCAGTGATCATTGGGGCTGGACCGCCCTGATCGGACGGCGCCCCTTGCCCACTGTCGAGGTTTATGGTTATTTAGACTAAGTTCATCAGACTACACAGAGAGCCCACATGAAATTGGTGAGTGTACACGAAGCCAAGACGCAGCTGTCAGCGTTGCTGGCCGAGGTCGAGAGTACCGGCGAGGAGATCGTCATCTGTCGGCACAAGAAACCGATCGCCAACCTCGTCCCCTATCGGCAACGCTCCCGGGTGGATCCACATCCGGTGATGCGCGACGTCGGCATCAACTACGAGCCAACAGAGCCCATGGGCCCCGATGAATGGCCCGAAGAGAGCGGCACATAAGCCTCGTGCTTCTCGACACCTGTGCCCTTCTGTGGCTCGGTCAAGGCGGCGGGCGTTTGTCCCAAGATGCGCTGCAGCAGATCGAAGCGGCGACCGTCGTCTACGTCTCCGCCATCAGCGGCTTCGAGATCGGCGTGAAAGTGGCCAAGGGGAAGCTGACTCTACCTGCACGCCCTGCTGAATGGCTGGCCACCATCATCCAACATCACAACCTGCGCGAGCTTCCCGTAGATCTCGCGGCCAGTGTGCGCTCCGCCGAACTGCCGGCGTTCCACACCGACCCCGTCGACCGGATTCTGATTGCCACCGCCGAAACGCGGGGGTTGCGGGTGGTCACGGCAGACGCTGCCTTTGCCCAGTACGGAGTGGAGGTGATCTCATAGTGCCCTGCAGCCTTGCAGCAGTGGCAACTACGGCGCGAACTTCTGGATTCGCCCGTTGCCCACGTCTGCCACGTAGATAAAGCCGTCGTCATCCACTGCAATGGAGCCGGCGAAGTCGCCACCGCCGGCAGGACTGAAATCGAACTCACCGGCGTCGCTGCCGGGATTCCCCCACTGGGTGATATAGGCCCCGTCGCTGTCGAAGACTTGTATCCGTGAATTTCCCGCGTCCAGCACATAGAAGCGGCCGTCGGCTGCCACATCGAAAGAGAGGGGAAAGGCAAATTCCCCCGCCCCATTGCCGAGGCCCGTGCCAATCTCTGAGGTCCCGAACAGGCCCGGGAAGGACAGCCGGCCGCTCATCAGGCTGACACTCGTCCGGCTGAAGGCGATGCGATGTTCCAGAGGCAGTGCCACACCTATAGATTGGGTCCTGCCCGTGCGCCACACGCGCGTCTCGGCGACGGGCGTGTCGAAGGGGTCGTAAGCGAGGGTCTGCCCATCCGGGCCCATGCTGTAGGCATCTGCCCCGGAAGTGATCGCCACCGTTTCACCCACGATGGACAGGGTGGCATATTCGGAACTTAGGCTGGCATCGGCGTACCATCGGATCGGGCTGGCAACGGTCACGATCGGTTCGTTGTCGGCACTGCCCAGGCTCAAGCGGTAGGTGAGCCCAGGAATCACGGGCAGGGGCCTCTCAATCACTTTGAAAAATAGCAGGGCCTGTTCTGTGGAGTTGGCACGCCACGTCAATCTTGCCAATTGTTCATAGCTGTCGATCACGAAATAGATCCGAGGTCCGAACCCGTAACCCACTCGAACACCGGCGACTCCTGAGTCAAGGAGCACCAAGTCGGCCTCGATATGTACATCCGTCCAGGTCGGATCGCCCATCGCCGCGACAAGCACGTTGACTGAGATTGGATTCAGGCCGGTGTAGAAAAGTGCGCCGTCGGTTAACTCGACAGACCTGAATCCCTCATTGTTCCCGTCGGTTGGTGACGCGAGCGATGGGACGACCTGCCATTCGCCGGCGCCATCGTTGAAGTCATCGTGACGTTGGCCGATTTCGTTGGCCGAAATTCCCACGTTGTCGAAACGTACCGCTGTGCCTTCGCCCCCGGTGACCAATTCCGCAGCCTGTAGTGCGATCCGCTGGGCACCGGATGGCAGTGACTCATCGGAAAAGAGCTCGATCACCGACGTGAGCGGTTGTCCACCGGCATCAAAATGGAGTAGGGCCGTCTGGCCCCCGCCTGTCGGTGTCAGCAGCACGAACCGTTCGCCGTCCGCAGACAGGAGCGTTCCCACGGATTGTGGCTCGATGGAAAACTTGGTCTTGATGGCTGAAAAATCTCCCCCCGGAATCGAGAGAAGCACCTGCTCTTCGAGCAACTGGCCGTCCTGATCGTACAGCAACAGGCGGATGTCTCTGGATGAACTCACGAGAGCCTCGACACCACCACCACTCCTGGGGTGCAACCGCATGTGGCTTCCGGCGGCCACAGGCACGTTCCACGCCGTGATCGGCGGATGAATTCCACCGACAGCGGCGGGACTGGAGATCACCTCGCCGAGGTCGGTGAGCACCTTGACTTGATACCGGTAGCCCGTTGCCCCCAGAAGGGCAGAATCCACCATCGTTGTCGCCGCCACATCCTCGATGACGGCGAGCACCTGCAACGCATCATCGGCGTAGCGCTCGACGTGGTACGCGGCAAACCGTGGGCCGGCGTAGGGGCTCCAGGCCAGCTCGGCGACAGCTCGTACCGATGTGAACGCAAGATGGGTGATCGCCGAGCCCAGCAGGGACAAGCGCGCTTCGACGGTGCCACTCAACAAGTCCTGGCCACCCGCCTGTACAACGATCTGGTACGAATAGTCGGTCTCATGAATTGCCCCGGCATCCACGAAAACGGTATCGGTCACGGTGGTCGTGCGGGTCAGCACCGAATCACGGTCTGTGCCGGTAGGTCGTCGATGAATTCGGTAGCCTGCAAAACCGGGCCCGCCGTAGCGATTCCAACGGACCGTGATCGTTCCGGCTGTGGAGTCCGTCCGGGCCAGAATGGGCCCAAGTGCTGAAGGCGTCAGGGGCTGCGTCTGGACCGCCGCTGACTGGGCACTGAAGCCAGTGGTGTTGTCGACAGAAACCCGATACTGATACGAAGTATCAAAGGCCAGGGATGCATCGAGGAATGCGACCGAGTCCGCATTCGTGATTCGTCCAAGGGTGTCCACCACTGTGGTGTTTGTGACATGCCGCAGGACGACGTAGGCAGCAAAGGGCTGCGCTCCTTCATACCGTGTCCATGTCAGTGCCGCCGTCCCGGCGGTGTCGTTCACCGTAACGGTGAGTTCTACGCCTGGCGTCAACTCCGGGTCGAGGGGGTTCTCCCGCCTGGCGTCGTGGCTCCACGCCGCCAGCAGGGCCAGCAGGACAATGATTCGGATGATTTTCATCAATCGGATATACGCAGTGGACGTGCCAGAGGCGATCAATTCCCGCAAGGCAATGTTGTCTACGAGTTTGAGCGTTTGGCGAAGTCTACGGCAAACTGCACAGAAAAAACAGGAATCGGCGATGCCCTCCGATCCCACGACATGCCGACGATCCGTTGCCAACAATCAGATGGTGGCCTCGTGATCGGCTACGCGTGACCAGATCAGGGCCGTGACCAGCGAAAACTGCATCATGTAGAAGTAGTTCATGAAAGCGTGCTTGCTGAGGACCAGGGTCAGAAACAGGACGAAGGCCAGGCCAGCATAGAAGCGCCAGACGCGTCGGCTGTCACAGGGCGAGGACTTCGCATCACCACCGCGTAGGGCGTAGAGTGCTGTCGCAGTTCCGACCACCACGCCCACGAGCGACATCCAGGCGGGCAAGGGGGAGAAGTGAAAGAAAAACACCAGATACGACGACAGAGTCATGGCGCCGGGACGAAATGGGGTCCGCGTGTGAAACATGACAACATCTTGCCACAAGGCTGGTGCGTCCCACAGCAGGAACACGCCGTATGTCGCGGCACTGAAAGCGAAAATGATTGCCAGCTGGGTACGGTTGAGCCGCCGCCACAAGCCCCAGAGCAACGGCACCAGTACGACCATGGTCTGCTTGAGAGCCAGTCCGAAGCCTGCCGCCCACAGCGCCGCCTGCGGCTGCCGACGAGCGAGCAGGAAAGACATCAGGCCCAGAGAAAGGGCAACGCTTGGATCGGTCCAGGCCTGCTCGTTGACAAAGGGTGCATGGGGCATGTAGAAAAAGAGGGCGGCCATAGCGACGGCTTCCGTTGCCGCCACCTGCCGATGGCGGGCGGTGGCATACAACATCACCGCCGCCGCGATGTGGCAGCCGATCAGTGCCCAGCGTACATCCCCGAGGGCATAGCCGACGGTGGCGAACAGCAGCGACAGGGGTGGATAGGGGTAGCTGTCGGGTATGCCATTTGGGTACAGGTCGCCGCCGCCGTAGACATTGGTAAAGGTGACATCGTAGGGGTTCAGGCCAAAGAGCAGACTGCGTGCCGCCTGAGTCTCGAACACGAAAACGTCGATGTTGGGATCGGCAGACACGACAGGGACCAAGAGGAACATGACCAGTGCCGGCACCAGCGGCAGTGTCACCAGAGCAAGCTGCCAGTGCGCCGAAAGTCTGTCGCGCACCCGCTGCGAGACCAGCAACAGGGCAGGGAGCGCCAGCACCAGAGCACCGCCGGTGATAAAACGCAGCGTCGGACGCCAGTCAGCAGGCGAAAAGACGAGTAGATGGCGTCCGGCGTTGGTGGCGAAGACGTAGACAAAGGCGCAGGGCAGCGCGACCTGCCAGGTCGAGAAACCACCCTTGGTTTCGCTGGAGCCATTCCAGCCTTCGCCGAGCAGCAAAACCAAAGGCAGTCCGGCGAGGGCAAAGGCGAAACAGAGGACGCCGATGTCGCTGAGATTTCCCCTGGAGAAGGACAGTCCGCGCGAGGATATCGCCACGACTGCCAGCAGGGCAATCGTACGGTGGGAAGCGGAGATTGGTTTCATGGAATGAAGAAAGCCCGCAGGCGGCTCATCGTCCAGCCTGCTATCTTCCAGCAACGGATCGAGTTGTGGCGTCGGCGGTGTTTCGCTTTACCGTCGGCTTCTTTCTGGGGGTCGGACTGTCGTGGGGCATCGACGCGATCTGGTTCTACGGCAAGGGTCACCCGATCCTGCACGGGTAATGTTTGGCCACGCAAGCAATCCAGTCACATGGGGGGACTCCGATGGCACGCAGAATCAGCAGCAGCAAAACAGCCAAACCCATACGCGTCGGCGTTGTCGGCGTCGGTCGTGGCCTCAGCATGGGCGGCAGCAATGGGGCGACGGGACTCGAACTGGTGGCGCTCTGCGACACCTGGCAGGAGCCTCTGCTCCAGGCCGGCGAGCGTCTTGGTGTGTCCACGTACCTCGACTACGACGAGTTCCTGTCGCATGACATGGACGCCGTCATTCTCGCCAACTACTTCCACCAGCACGCCCCCTTTGCGATCAAAGCCCTGGCTGCAGGCAAACACGTCATGTCGGAGACCGCCGCCTGCCACACGCTTGGCGAGGGTGTAGCTCTGGTCGAGGCCGTCGAAAAGAGCGGTCTGACGTACATGTTCGCCGAGAACTATCCGTACATGGCGTACAACCAGGAGATGCGACGGCTCTATCAAAAGGGGCACGTCGGCGAGTTTCGCTATGGCGAGGGCGAATACGTGCACCCCGATCCAGCCGAAGTGAAGCTCGGACGCAGTTGCGGCTACGATCACTGGCGCAACTGGATTCCATCCACCTACTACTGCACCCACTCCGTGGCGCCCGTCATGTTCATTACCGACACACGTCCGGAAAAAGTGAATGCCTTCGTGATTCCCTATGACACCGACGACCCGACGCAGACCCACACAGCCAAACTCTCCGACACGGCGGCAACAATCATCTGCCGCATGGACAATGGCGCCGTGCTGAAGTCACTGCACGGATCCCTGCGTGGTCACGGCAACTATGTTCGCATCCACGGCAACCAGGGTCTCATGGAGAACTGCCGCCATGGCGACAAGCAGCGGCTGCGTGTCTGGCGTGAGCCCTGGGAGAAACGCACCGGCGAGCCGAAGGAGACCGTCTACACCCCCGACTTTCCCGTGCATCACGAGCGCGCGACACAAGCCGGCCACGGTGGGGGTGATTTCTTTACGGGATACCACTTTGCCGAAGCGATCCGCACCGGCGAGCCACCCTATCTGGATGTCTATCGCGGCGTCGACATGAGCATCGTCGGGGTCCAGGCCTGGCGCTCGGCGCTGGCCGACTCGGCCACGTTGGAAGTGCCGGATTTCCGCAGCAGGAGCGTGCGGCGCAAATACCGTGATGACGATTGGTCGCCGGATCCGGCCCGCACAGGCAAGGGCCAGCCACACAGCAGTGTCCGCGGCCGTATCAAGCTGACCGAGGCGGCGCACAAGTTGGCGAAGAAGGTGTGGAAATCGAAGGGTTTCGATGTTGCCGGGATGTAACCGGCAGCAGCCCTACTCAGGTTGGTGGAACCAGGAACTGACGACAATCATGTCATCCGGCGTCAGGGTGCCTGATTCGTGCTTCAGCAGGAGGAAGTGCCTGATGCTGTCGTAGCGGACCTGCTGGAGATCCCTTTCAGCCCGGAACCGGTCTCGGGTTGCATTCAGGACGGAGACATGGGTCACTGCACCCAGGGCGAATCCCTGTTGCATCGCCTCAGCAGCCAGGGTCGCCGCTTCCACGACGGCGGCGGCCGCTTCGATGAGAGATGTACTGGCCTGCAACTGCAGATAGGCTCCGCGAACTCGCTCGCTGGCATCCAGTTCTACCTGGTCCAGCTGACGCTCTGCAAGTGCATGCATACTTCTGGCTTCCCGAAGTCCAGCCCTGGCGGTCCCTCCCGAGTACAGCGGCATGGATGCATTGATCCCCATATAGACAGTATCAGATCGCCGTACCGGCGCGTTGTCGAAGCCCACATTGGAGTCCTGCCGCTGCGCAACCCAGGTTACGTTTGGCAGGAATGCGCCTTTCCCCTGTGAAATGCCTTCCGCAGCAGCTGCCAGCGCAAGTCTTCCAGCCTTGATCTGCAGGTTGTTGCTGAGGGCAAGTTGCATCCAGTACTGGATGTCATGCTCCAGTTGCGGCGCCTGTGAAAGTTCGCTGAGTGTGTACAGTTCGCCAACGCCCAACCCACTGGCGGACCGCAATGCCTCCCGGGCCAGATCAAGCTCGTTGCGCAGGGTGATCTGGTCAGCCCGGACAGATGACAGGATGGCTTGCGCCTGACGAAGGTCTGTGATTCGTGCCAACTGCCGGTCGAACAGACTCTGGATCTGGTCGACCTGCGACGTCACCGCATCCAACTCGGCTTGCACGGATGCGAGCGCGTCCTGCGCCTGCAGGACATTGAGATAGTGATCCGCCACCTGGGTCAGCAGAAATGACAGTTCGTTGAAGTAATTGGCTTCGTACTGCGCCTCGAGGCGCTCCGCCCGTCGTCTGGCGGCGAAGGCTTCCCAGTTGAACAGAATCTGCGTCAGTTGCAGCGAATAGCGTTCGCCGCGGAACTTCTCAACCTGATTGAATGATTCCCGACGATTGTCCGTCACACTCGCGCTGGCTGATATCTGCGGCAGTAGCTGTCCACCGGCGACAGCTCTTCTGGCTGCCTGGATGTTGAGGTTCTCTGCCGCGATACCGAGACGTGGACTGTACTCGATTGCGGCGCTGAAAAAATCCTGCAGCGTCGCGCCTGTGTCAGACTCTGGAGTCTGGGAGACAGCGATGGCACATGTCCAGACAAGCAGCAGAGCTGCCACCGGTACCTGCAGCGAGGGTCAAGTCCCATTTTCAGTTGAAACGCACAGACTCGCGTGAAAGTGTCAGCCC
>CALFPI010000062.1 GCA_937919035.1 uncultured Gemmatimonadaceae bacterium | reverse complement strand
GGTTTCTCGCCCATCGCGCCACGGCGCTACTGGAACGTATGGACGACCCCGCCTGCGATCCGGAAAAACTGCGCCGCACCTATGCCCGGTTCCGCTTCATCAACCGCTTTGTTTCCGGCTGGGGGCGCATCTACTCGCGCTACATCCGTCCCCAGCTTCGCGCCGGAGCGCGATCCATTGTTGATGTCGGCGCCGGCGGCGGTGACATCCCCTTGATGCTTTCCCGGCGCGCCGCGGCAGATGGCTTTCGTGTGCAATGTACGGCCATCGATACCGATGAACGCGCCGTACGGTTCATGCAGTCGTCGCTGGCTGAGACCTCGATTGACGTGCGTCACGACAGTGCCGCCGGGCTCCTGGCTGCGGGCGAGCGCTTCGATATCGTGCTGTCGAACAATGTCCTGCACCATATCGCCGAACAGGGCATTCCAGAATTTTGCGCCGACACGCATGCCCTTGCCACCCGACTGACCGTGCACAACGACATTCGGCGGGAGGCGTTGGCGTTCCTCGGATTTCTGCCCGCGCACGTGCTCTTCCCCGGCTCGTTCATCGCCGAGGACGGACTGATTTCCATCCGCAAGTCCTACCGTTGTGCGGAGTTGCGGGCGCTGCTGTCGCCGGAATGGGACGTGCAGCAAGTGGCGCCGTACCGCAATCTTTGTGTCAGGCGGACCTGACGGATACGGACGTGCTCATTGTCGGCGGCGGCCCCGTTGGACTTTTCCTCGGCTGTTGCCTGGCGCAGCACGGGATCCGGTTTCAGCTCGTGGAACGGCAGCCCCTGCCCTCGACACACACCAAATCGATCGGCATCCATCCCCCGGCGCTGGCACGACTCGCGCACGTCGGGGTCGCCGAGAGACTGATCGAGGCCGGTGTGTGTGTATCATGCGGGATCGCCTTCGCCGGTCCGGCCGAGATCGGGCGACTCTCCTTTACCATGGGGCCCGGGCCGTATCGGTTCATTGTCGCGATTCCTCAACACCGAACCGAAGCTCTGTTGCGGCAGCGCCTCGATGAACTTGCACCGCGGTCCTTCACACCGGCGGCGGCGGTTGTCGCCGTTCATGAGGATCCGGACGCCGTGTGTACGACGTTGCACGATGGCCAGGTGCTTCGATCCCGCCTGGTCGTCGGCTGTGACGGCATGGGAAGTCAGGTGCGCAAATCCGCCGGTTTCCACTATCTCGGTGCCGAGTATCCGGATCGATATGTGATGGGGGACTTTGACGACACCAGCGGTCTCGGGACCGCTGCCTGCGTTTTCCTGGGTCGCCAGGGATTGGTCGAATCCTTCCCTCTTCCGGGCATGATCCGCCGCTGGGTCGCCCGGGACGCCACGGGCAACCAGATGCGTGACGTCGCACAGCTTGCGGAGATCATCCGGCGACGCACCGGACACGTCGTCGCCGCAAGTACCGCATCCATGTTCAGCCCCTTCCGGACCTTCGCATTTGTGGCGCACCCCTTCGCCCGCGGCAGAGTCTTGCTCGCCGGCGACGCCGGCCACGTCGTATCGCCAATCGGTGGCCAGGGCATGAATCTCGGTTGGATGGATGTGTGGGATCTTGTGCCGGAACTGGTCGCACTCCTGGCCGGCCAGGCATCGATCGAAGCGGTCGCCCGGCGCTATGCGGACCGACGCTCACGAGCCTATCGAATTGTGCGTCGCCGAGCCGAGTTCAACATGTGGATGGGACGGGAAGGGCGCTCCTCGGTGGTGAAGCAATCGATGGCCCGACTGCTGCTCGGAACCCCATTGGCCGCATACTTTGCGGCACGGTTTTCCATGCGCGGTCTCCCGGATGCACCCTGAGATCCTGCCAAGAGAGCCTGCAATGGCGGCCATTGGCGCCGAGGTGTTGATTTGGTTGTAGAAAAGCACCCCTACAAAAAGGGACCATCATGATCCGCAGGCGCAGAATCATCGCGACCGTCCTAGTGAGCACGGGGCTTCTCGCCCTGGGTGCCTATGCCCGAACCGCCATCCAGAACAAGGGCTCCGATACGCTGGTCAATGTCGCCCAGGCATGGGCGGAGGCCTACGCCAAGAAGGCACCGGAAGTGGCCATCGCCGTGTCCGGCGGCGGGTCGGGTACCGGCATCGCCGCCATGATCAACGGCACCGTTGACATCGCCAATTCCAGCCGCCGCATGAAGAAGTCGGAAATCGACCTGGCAACGGAGCATGGACAGGACCCGGTAGAGCATATCGTCGGCTACGATGCCCTCGCCGTCTTCCTCCATCCCGACAACCCCGCCAGCACGTTGAGCCTCAAGCAGTTGTCCAGCATCTATGCCCGGGGTCAGGAATTCGGCAACTGGTCCGACCTGGGTGTCGAAGTGCCTGGCTGCAAGGACAACACGATCATCGTCGTCAGTCGTCAGAACAACTCCGGGACCTATGCGTACTTCCAGGAGGCGGTCCTGGGTAAGGGCGGCAAGTATCGTCAGGGCACGCTGGACATGCACGGCTCGAAGGATGTCGTGGATCTGGTGGAGAAGACGCCGTGCGCGATCGGCTACAGTGGCCTGGCCTACGCCACCGATCACGTGAAGATGGCCTGCATCTCCAGCGAAGATGGGAAAGCGTGTGTCAGCCCCTCTGTGGCAACCGCATCCAACCGGACCTATCCCATTGCCCGCCCCCTGTTCATGTATACGAATGGCGCACCGAAGGGTGATGTGAAAGACTACCTTGACTGGATCCTGAGCGACGAGGGACAGTGCATCATCCTCAACAAGGGATATGCCCCGGCCCATGATGTGACCTGTGAGTGATTGTTTCGTGGCCGGCTGTCTGCGGGCGGTGGGCCACGAGTTCGCCCCAGCCATCCGCCCTGTGGGCTGCGATGACAGACGCTCCAATGGAAGGAGGTCGGTATGAGCCAATACGAAGCACGCCTGGAAAGAGATCTGGGGCGCATCCGCGACAAGCTCACGAGCCTGGCGGAGGCGGTGCAGACGGCTCTCAGCACGGCGACGCAGGCCATGTTTGCGGGCGACCACGAACGCTCGTACGGTGTCTGCCTCGACGATCATCCCATCAATCGTGCCAGTCGAGATCTCGACCGGACCTGCCACGGATTCATCGCCGTGCACCTGCCCACAGCCGGCCACCTGAGATTCGTCTCCGCCGTTATGCACAGCAACATCGAGTTGGAGCGAATCGGTGACTACGCCAAGACCATCAGTCGGGAGTCTGTGCAGTTTGAGCGTCCGCCTTCGGGTGCCATCCGCGATCATCTGGAAGAGGCGACCCGCGAGGCCCAGAGGATCCTGCACCAGGCAGTCAGCTCCTTCACGAATGGTGACACGGAAGCAGCCCGCGCAGGGATCGCCATGGCAAATGAGGCGGCCTCTCTGATTAACGCTGGTTTCACCACGCTGGTGGAAGGGGGACAAGCCTCCCCCGTTCGCGAACTGCTGGGGCACGTCGTCGTCCTCAATTGCCTGGATCGCGTCGCCGACCAGGCGAAGAACATCTGTGAGGAAACGATCTTTTCGGTGACAGGTCAGACGAAGGCACCCAAGTCCTACCGCGTCCTCTTCCTCGATGCGGACAACTCGGTCCTGGGCCCCATGGCGCAGGCTCTCGCGCAACGGAATCATCCGCAGAGTGGCCAGTACTCCTCGGCGGGCCGACAGGCTGCGGCGACCTTCCAGGAAGGGCTCCAGCCCTTTCTGTCCGAGCGAGGTGTGGAACTGGGTTCGGCAGCACCGCAGGCGCTCGATCCGACGATCAATCTGAGTGGCTACCACGCCATCGTCAGCCTTCAGGGCTCAGTGCGAGACTACATCGACGTCGTCCCGTACTCCACCATCGCCCTGCGGTGGGATGTGGGCGCGCCACCTGTGTCTGGACCTGTGTCTGGACCGGTGCCCGGCACAAGTGAGGAAACATCGGCGCGTCTGGAGACCCTGTTCCGGAGCCTGGCACCGCAGTTGCGAGACCTGATGGTGACGCTGCACGGCGAGGAGAAAGCCTGACGTGAGCCCTGATGTGAGCACTACCGAACTCTCGTCGGGCCGGACCGGCGTTACCGCCGATGACTTTGATCGGCGCAATCTGGACTGGTATGTAGACAAAGCGGTAGAGGTGCTCGTGTTCATCTGCGGCATCTCAGCCATCATCTTCATCATTGGCATCTTCACCTTCATTACCAAGGAAGGCTACGCCTTCATCCTGCAGATGGACTGGGTCGAGGTCTTCACCACCCAGTACTGGTTCCCAAGCGATGAAGGGGACCCCGAATTCGGCATCCTCGCCCTGATCGCCGGCACGGCGAGTGTCACCGGCCTGGCCATGGCTGTCGCCATCCCCTTCTCGCTGGGAGGAGCGATCTTCGTCGCCGAGTTCGCCTCCGGTAAAACGCGCGAAGTCCTCAAGGTCCTGGTCGAGTTGCTCGCCGCCATCCCCTCGGTCGTCTGGGGTTTCATCGGCCTGAGCATCATGAATCCCCTGATCATCAAAACCTTCGATGTGCCCGTGGGACTCAACGTGCTCAATGCCGGCATCATTCTGGGGCTGATGGCGGCACCCATCATGACCTCCATCGCCGAAGATGCCCTGAAGGCCGTGCCCGATCGCTATCGCGAAGCAGCCGAGGCGATGGGAGCCACCCGCTGGCAGATCATCGTCCGCGTTGTGCTGCCTGCCGCCAAGAACGGCCTGCTCGGTGCGGTGCTGCTGGGTGTGGGCCGCGGCTTTGGTGAAACCATGGCCGTACTGATGGCGACGGGTCACTCAGTGAATATTCCCGGATCGCTGTTCGATTCGGTGCGGGCTCTGACGGCAACCATCGCCGCCGAACTGGGTGAAACGGCCGTGGGCTCCGAGCACTATCAGGCGCTGTTCGCCATCGGCATTTTCCTCTTCCTCATCACCTTCATCATCAACCTGAGCGCCGACCTGATCGTGCGCGGCGTACGCGAGGGCTGACGGTCATGTTCGAAGCCACGGCCCTGAACGCACGTAACGCCAGGATCCAGACCCTCTTCCGCTTGCTTTTCGGTCTGATGACGGGCCTGCTCATCCTGCCCGTCCTCATCATCCTGACCACCCTCATCCATGAGGGCGGGTCGGTGATCTCCTACGACTTCCTCTTTACCAGCCCCACCGATGGCATGACGGCGGGCGGCATCTTCCCCGCCCTGATCGGTACCATCTGGCTCGTCGCTGTGGCCCTCATCATCTCCGTGCCCCTTGGTGTCGCAGCAGCGATCTACCTCAGTGAATACGCGCCGGAGAACTGGCTCACACGGGCGATCAATCTGGCCATCATCAACCTGGCCGGCGTGCCCTCCATCGTCCACGCCCTGTTCGGTGTCGGCGCCTTCGTCCTGTTTCTCAACTTTGGCACCAGCATCCTGGCGGCGAGTCTGACCCTGGCCGTGATGACCCTGCCCGTCGTCATCGTCGCCACCCGCGAGTCGCTGCAGGCGGTGCCGCTGGCATTTCGCGAGGCCTGCTGGAATATGGGTGCCACGCGCTGGCAGACGATCCGCCGCGTCGTGCTGCCCAATGCGGTCAGTGGCATCTTGACGGGCGTCATTCTCGAGGTCTCGCGGACCACGGGTGAGACGGCACCGATCATGTTCACAGGCGCCGTGTTCTTTACGCCCTTCCTGCCCCAGGGTGTCTTTGATCAGACGATGGCCATGTCCCTGCACCTGTTCGTCGTCTCCACCCAGGTGCCCGGCGTGCCGGAGCAACTGCCCTACGGTGTGGCACTGGTGCTGATCGGGATGGTGCTGACGATGAACAGTCTCTCCATCGCCTTCCGCATGCACCTGCGAGGCCGGAAAAAGTGGTGACCCCGCCGTCGCCGGAGACGCGACAATCGAAGGTTAAGCTGGCCGTGGAGGGGCTGACGATCCGCTACGGCTCTGAGTCCGCCCTGCGCGACGTCAGCCTGCAGATTTACGAGCATGAAATCTTCGGCGTCATCGGCCCGGCGAATTCGGGTAAGACATCCTTCCTCAAGACCATCAACCGCATGGATGTCTTCAATCCGAACATGCACGTGGAAGGCACGATCCTCTTCGACGGCCGCGATGTGCGTCGGTGGCGCAATGTTTATGCCCTGCGCAGCCGTATCGGTGTGGTCTTTCCGCTGCCCGTGGGTCTGCCCTTGAGTATCTATGACAACGTCGCCCTTGCGCCGCGCCTGCGCGGCGGTCAGAGCAGTGCCGACCTCGACGTGATCGTTGAGCGTTGCCTGACCCGGGCGGCGCTGTGGGACGAGGTGAAGGACCGCCTCGATGCACTGGGCAGCCTGCTCTCAGGAGGCCAGCAGCAACGTCTGACCATCGCTCGCGCCCTGTCCCAGGACCCGGATCTGCTGATGCTCGACGAGTTCTCCATCGCCGTGGACCCCGTGACCACCATGCGCATCGAGGACGTGCTCAAGGAGTTGCGCAACGAGATCACCATCATCCTGGTCACCAACCTGGTACAGCAGGCCCGGCGGCTGGCGGATCGTACGGCCTTCTTCCTGCAGGGCGAGTGTGTCGAGATCGGCGCGACGGAAGACCTTTTCACCGGCGCCGTACAGGACCCGCGGACGCGTGATTACGTCGAAGGGAAGTTCGGCTGACCATGTCTGACATCGCGATCCAGACCAGCAAACTGAGTCTGTGGTATGGTGACTTCCAGGCGCTGTTCGATGTCGACCTGGACATCAAGCAGGGCATCATCACATCGCTGATCGGTCCCTCCGGGTGTGGCAAGTCCACCCTGCTGCGCAGTGTCAACCGCATCAACGAACGCCTCGGCTACGTGCGTATCGAGGGCTCGGTCGAGGTTTTGGGGCAGAACATCTATGACCCCGCCGTCGAACTGATCCAGGTCCGCAAGCAGATCGGCATGGTCTTCCAGCGCCCCAACCCGCTGCCGCTGTCGATTCGTGACAACGTGTTGTTCGGCCACCGCCTGCACAGCGGTGAACGTGGCTCGAAGGCAACCCAGGAAGAGATCCTCGAGGCGGCTTTGCGCCAGGTCCTGCTGTGGGACAAGGTGAAGGATCGGCTCGATTCGCGGGCGACCGAACTGTCTCTGGAGGAACAGCAGAAGCTCTGCATTGCCCGACTGCTGCCGGTCAAGCCGACAGTATTGCTGATGGATGAGCCCTGCTCAGCCCTGGACCCGACGGGCACCGAGGCTGTGGAGGAGTTGATCTGGCAACTGCGGGGTCAGTACACGATCCTCATCGTCACGCACAACATGGCGCAGGCCCGACGGGCGAGCGAAGAGTGCATCTTCATGTTGCTGGGCAAGGTGATCGAACACACACCAACGGACGAGATGTTCGTGACCCCCGTCCACAAGGAGACGGCGGACTACATCGAAGGCCGCTACGGCTGACAGCAGCGCCTACGCCCAGCAGCCCTCCGAGTACGCCTTGCGCTCGAACAGCTTGCGCCGCTCCCGGTCAGCCCCCTGCATCCACGCCGCCGGGATCTCCTGTGTATAGCGGTGCGGCGGACCGGCCTGCTTGAAGATGTCGATGTTGAACAGCCGATACGCCTGGGGTGAATCCGCCGGCTTCGCCTCCACAGCATGGAAGATGCGCGCATTGATGTAGACCATGCTGCCCGGCGGCAGTTCAAGGCGCCTCTCCTTGAGCCGACGCCCCGCCTCAACGTCGTACTCTCCCGCCAGCATCCGCTCGGCAGTCGCCTCTGCCGTCGGTGCCACCCGGTGGCTGCCTGGGATCACCTTGAGATTGTGATCACCGGCACGGAAGCCGTTGAGGTAGTAGAGCACCTGGATGTAGTAGCGCTCCCGCTCGGCGCGGTTGACCGGATTGTCGTGTTTCCAGTGATGGTGATCCTGGTGATATGGCGTGGCCTGTGTGCCCGGCGGTGCCAGGGCCAGGGCGGAGTGACAGAAGTGATAGTCGTCGCCGATTGTGGCCCGCAGCAGGGCGGTGACGAAGGGATCATCGATCAACCCGTCGCCGCATCGTCCCCGATCGTTCCACGGCCGCACGAAGTAGCGACTCTCTTCGGTGCCCTCGGCCCACCCGTGCAGATGCCCCTGCACGGGTTCCAGTTGCATGATTTCGTCGGTGAGCTCTTCCCTGGCTGCGTCGGTGAACACATCGGGGTAGAGGATGCAGCCGTCCTTGTGGAAGGCTTCAACGTCGAGCGTTGTCGGGCCTGACTTGCGAAACAGGGATTCACGCGACATGCGGATACATTGGCAGGAGTGTGAGTGGAAGGTGGCGTGCCATGCGGCTGAAGTGCCTGTCCAGGGACATCAGTTGGAGGCCATTGTGGATCGCGTGCTGGGCAATGATGAGATCCGGAACGCCGATCTTGTAGATCCCATTGCGCAGACAGGTGACCTGCATCCGGATCAGATCATCCCAGTCCACGGAGATCGGCGGTCGACGGATCACTCTCAGCAGGTTGATCAGCTTTCTCTGTCGCCGCATCCGCAGCGCGGGTTCCAGTTCCGTCAGGATCAGATCGTTGGTGACGACCAGATTCTCCTCGAGAAGGGTGTCCAGAGCCTGCCCCGAATCGGACCCTCGGAAGTAAGCGATCCAGACGGAGCTGTCGACCAGTACGCTCACCCACGATTTCTCAGCGCGTCGAGATCTGCATCGAGTTGGATGGTGCCTCTGTATTTCTTGATGCCCTGGATCTTGCTTTTCCTCACCAGTTCTTCGAGCGCCGTGATGATGACTGCTGTCTTGGTCAGCTTCTTCGACACGCTCATCGCTTCGGCGATCAGGTCTTCAGGTAGATCCAGTGTCGTTCTCATGGCGACTCCAATGCATATGATTGCAAAGATGTATGCATACAATATGTGGAGTCTGCGGGCGGCTCACAAGAAGCTGCCAGCGGTCATCAAAGACCAGGGCGCAACTTCCTGCACCAGAGTGTCATTCCACTCCGAGAACCGCGACCCGACGGCTCCTGTTCTTCAGTCGCTCCGCCGCC
>CALFPI010000061.1 GCA_937919035.1 uncultured Gemmatimonadaceae bacterium | reverse complement strand
ACCCACAGCATGGCGAAGGACGGACCGTGCAGCAACTGCACAGCCAGCGCCAGAGAGGGTGTGTCAATCCATGAGTAAGCCAGCACGCGTATCGAGCCGACAAGGACACTGAAGAGCAGCAGTCGGCGCCGGCCCCAACGCCTGAGCAGGCGATCGGAGAAGTAGAACACGGCCATTTCGCTCACCGTGCCGATGGTCAGGGCGTACCCCATCAGCGAGCGACTGGCGCCAATGCCTTCGAGGTAGAGGAACAGATAGTGATGCACCACGGAGAGGCCGGCGCCGCTGATGAAGGACAGCAAGAGGAACAGCCGCCATGGCTTGTTGCCCAGCAGCGCCCGTAAGCCATTGCCAAAGGTGCCACTGATACGGGCATGGGCAACGGGCAGGCGCGTCGCCAGCAGCAGGCAGCCGCCCATGAGCACGAGAAACAGACCAAAGGACCAGGGCAAGCCGAAGCGCTCCACCAGGTGCCCCGCCAGTGGCCCCGAAGCACCCCAGCCGACGGCCCCCCAGAGGCGGATTCGTCCGTAGCGCTGCCGGCCTTCGCCGAGCAACTCCATCACCGAACTGTCTACCAGGGGCATGATCGGCGCCTGACACAGGGCCAGCAGGGTGACGACGGCGATCAGTGGCGTGTAGGTCTGCGTCACCGACAGCGCCGCGACGGCTCCCATGGTGGCGGCGATGGCCAGCACGAGGGCCAGTCGGTGGCGCTGGGTGACATCGGCGGCGGCGCCCCAGAGGGCGGCACCCAGCAGGATCAGCCCTGGGGGCAGACCAGCGAGCAGGCCGATCTGACCACCGGACAACCCCAGACTCTGATAGTGCAGTACGAGAAAGGGGAACAGGGCAGCAGACGCCGCGTAGTAGAAGAAATAGAGGGCACCGGCCTGACGGACCGGACCAAAGAGGGCGTGTTTCACCCGCCTACCAAGGTGGTTCGCCGTTCAGTTTCTCATACAAGGCACGATAGTAGTGCACGTAGACGCCGCCAAAGCCCCGGCGCCGATGGGCATCTTCTTCGATGATGGTGCGCGCCTGCCAGAACCGCCAGGTGGGCACCCACTGGAAGCTGATGAAGTGCTCGGCGCCGCGCACGGGTCCGACCTCCATCCCGGCGTTCACTGTGCGACCGATCTTGTCAGCGTAGTCGGCTTCACCGGCGACCTGTTCGAGCACGCGGACCGGGTCGCGGTGGTAACTCATCAACGTGACGAAATCGGTCACGTCCTGTATGTGCTCGGAGAACAGCTTGACGTTATCGCGGTAATCCAGCACCAAGACACCCTTGTCGAACCAGTAGGGCATATCAACAGACAGCGTCACAGCTGTTGAGTTTTCCTGGATGTGTTGTCGCGCAGCATGGAGGAAGTCGAGGTAATCGACCTGCACCTGTCGGCGCGCGTCGCCACCCGCCCGCCACGGGTCCGTGTTGTAGGGCTCGATGTCGTAGTGGATGTCGCTGAAACGGGCCGCTGGCGGCTGGCTGCGATTGAACCGGAGCAGGGCATCCAGTTGGCGCAGACTCTGTTCGTGATTCCGCCGGAAGGCCATCTCCTTCGCACCACGCAGCGCTGCCACCGTGATGCCCCGTTCGCCCGCATCGGCGAGCAATTGTGCCAGGCCGGCATGCTGGCGCAAGGTCAGGACAGAGGCTGCGTGATCCTCAAAATAGATGGCAAGGGCCAGGTGGTTGAACTGGTACTGCACGCAGAAATCCAGCAGTTTCCGCCGTTGTGTTGACGTGGCATACGCCTTGTCACTCCACAACCACAACCCCTGGGTGATGCCGGTTTCGGCGACCTTAGGCGGCAGTTGGCCGAGATCGACGGGTTCGGCAGGCTGTGCGGCTGGCTGGCGGGCATCCTGGGCCTCCGGGCCCGGCAGCCCCAGCGTCAGCAGCAGAAGGAGGATCGACCAAAAGACTTGCATGGCTTGCCTCAAGTGGTTGCATTGTCCCGATACACACGCGGTTTGCCACGAAGGGGGATGAGATGGCTGCAGCAGACGAGATCCTGAATGTCGCCCACCGCGGCGGTGCTGACCATGCGCCGGAAAACACCTTTGCTGCTTTTGACAAGGCACCGAGCCTGGGAACGAGCTGGGTGGAGTCGGATCTGCGCTGTTCTCGGGATAACGAGATCGTGCTCCTGCACGACAAGAGTGTCGACCGCACGACGAATGGCACGGGGGATGTCGCTGACATGACGGTGGCCGAGCTCCAGGCGCTGGATGCGGGGAGCTGGTTCGACGTCAGGTATACAGGGGAGCGGATCCCCACCCTTGCCGAATTCTTTCGGCGCTACAAGGGGCGGCTGAAGTCGATGCTCGAGATCAAGGCACCGGGGCATGTCGAGGAGCGACTGGTACAACTGATTGCCGTGGGGGATCACTACGCAGACACCGTGATCATCGGATCGGACCGTGATGCTCTCGTGCGAGTCAAGTCACTGGATGCGCGGATCGACGTGGGTTGGACCGCCTTCGAGCCATCGGACGAGAACGTCAAACTCGCCCTCGACATGGGCTGCCATCACATCGGTATCAAGCCGACGAACCTGACGAC
>CALFPI010000060.1 GCA_937919035.1 uncultured Gemmatimonadaceae bacterium | reverse complement strand
TTTCGACGGAACGGGTGGAGCTCTGGGAACTGGCGCCGGCAACTACCATGGAAGGGCCATGACATGCTGGACAGTACACCGCTGACGGCAGCGGATCGCGATCACTTCGATCAGCAGGGCTATCTCATCGTGCGGCAGCCATTGGATGCCGGCACTGTTGCCCGCCTGCTGGAGGCCGGTGATCGGTTGCTGGCAGGTGATCTGCGTAGCGGACGCCAGCAGGCCGTCGACGGGCGCTATGACGGCTTCCGCAACACCATCGCCCTGGATGATGCCTTCATCCCCCTCATCGACCACCCGCAGATCCTGCCGACGGTGGTGCAGTTGCTGGGGGCGGACCTGCACGTCATGACGTCCCACCTGATCCACAAACGCCCGGATCCAGCGGCTACGCCGGCGACTCACAGGTTGCCGGGCTGGCATCGGGACTACGCCATGGCCATGGGTGACATGGGCCATCGCGCCATCCCACGCCTGCTGGTGAAGTGCGCCTACTATCTGACAGACCTGACGGAGCCGTCCCGCGGTGCGACGATGGTCGCTCCCGGATCTCACCTGCTGACGGAACCGCCCGCTCGCGGCGAGAACGGCGACCCAGCGGGGGCCGTCGAGCCAAGTCTGCAGCCTGGGGATTGCCTGATCTTTGAGAATCGCACGTTCCATGCGGGCGGCCTTCACCTCGGGCCTGAGACGCGCAAGGCGATCATGGTCGGCTACGGCTACCGCTGGGTGATGCCGATGGATTTTCGCTCACAGGCGCCGGATTTTCTGCAGAAGCTCACGCCCCTGCAACGATTCCTCGTGGGTGAACCGTATGAGGAGGTGGCGGAATTTCAGGTGAGCGGTGGACGCAATCCACTGCAGGAATGGTGCGAGGAACACGGTTTTTCCGTGGCGCGCCATCCCCAGGTCCAGGCCCAGGCTCTGCAGGAATAATTGACATTGCCTGTTCATTGAGGTATCTCACCTGTGGCTCGATGAGGGAGCCGCCACGTCCGCGGGAAGGGCCAAGCCCACCTCCTGATGTCTGACCATAGCACCTTCTTTCCAGCCTGAAGCCAGCGGACAACCCAGGCGAGCTACGAGAGAGGGTGAATTTTGTCACAGAGAAGCGTGCCCGCGGTTCAACTGCCGCCCAGGGCCAGTCTCGAAAACCTGCGCAAGCAGGCCAAGGCTCTGCACAGAGCCTTCACCGACGGTGATACCGCTGCCGTCGATCGCATCCGCCAATATCTGCCCCGTGCCGACGCCCTTGCCGTTGGGGATGTCCCCGGCTTTGACCTGTCCCTGCAGGAGGCGCAGCATGCGCTGAGCAAGGAGTACGGCTGCGCCAGTTGGGACGATCTGCGGGCCCTTGTCGAAGTGTCTTTTGATGCCATCGCCGATCTGCACAACGCCGACCTGCAGGAGGTGTTGCGACAGACGGACCAGGGCGACTGGGCGCGAGCCCTGTCGGTCATGCCGGAGCGGGTCCGTGAAGCGGCGTACTCCTGCATGTCGCGTCGTGTGGTCCGCTCCATAACGGACGAGATCCTGGTCCTCGACGCGACTCCGGAAGAGGCGCCGGCGGCACAGCAGGCCATCCTGGATCGCATTCGGCAAGTCGCCGCTGAAAAGGGCTTTGCGTGGCCGCCCGTGCCCGGTTTGACGAGTTTCGTGGATCTCGCCCGTCTCACCGATCGCGACATACAGGAACTGCTGCGGGAGGTGTCGCAGAAGGATCTGTGCAGGGCGCTGATTGGCGCCCCCGAATCCGTGCGAGGGTTGTGTCTGGGCAACCTGTCGCGACGCGTGCGGACGCTGGTTCTGGAGGACGGGGAGCGGCTGGCGGCTAACCTGCCGGCGCACGAGCCGGAGGCGTCGCGCCAGCGCGTCCTCGAGTGGGCGGAGGTTCTCGGGCGGGATGCCCGCATCGCCTGGCCGCCCTCGCCGGATCGTCCGCTCTGGTCCGGACCGCTGGTGGATTCGTCGGCGCCAGTCGGTGTGCCGGGACCGCGACGTAGCTTTGACGAGCTCGATGTCGATGACCTGGTGCGGATTCTGCGCGAGCTGGCGACGCTGCCGAGGCAGGACTGGGTTTCGTCGGTGGAAGGTGTCGTTGCTTACCCCGAGGGCCCCCTCGGGGAGGGCGTGCGATTGGCAGCCGACGGTATCGAAGCCGAACTCGTGGAGAACCTGCTGCGCACGCGTGCGCAGACGGTAGTGCGCAACCAGCGTCAGCGGCTGACGATGATGCAGCAAGGCATGGCGGCGCTGCAGGCAGGCACCAACCCCCGCCTCCTCTTTCGCGAGATGCAGGCGCACTACCTCGACCCCGATGTATGGGAGCCGGCAAAACGTTCGAAGGAAGACATCACCGGCGCGGCGCTACGCGACTGGATCGAACGCGGGTGGTTGACGATCCGCAAGCCTGCAGACATCGCCGAATTGTTCCTGCACCTGGGTTCTGTCGCGCGCAACGAGGGCAGGCAGGCACTTGCCGTGGTGGCGCCCGCGATCGAGTTGCCGCTGCTGCGGGATGCGCTCGAGGTGTTTGCCGGGGCAGGATCGACGCCGGACGCTCTGCAGCAGCACATGACAACAATGATCGAGACAGACGTGGCGGTCCTGGCGGGACGGCTCAGCGCCAACCTGGCTGGCATCCTCGGCATAGTGGCCGGCAACAGCGCGGAACAGGTGACTGCCGCCATGCACGAAGCCGCAGTTGCTCACCGCGACAGCTGACTCAGGACCGGGCGTGGTCCATCGCCGACCACGCCCGGATCGAGAACAAGCAGTTGACAAAGGACCCGAAGCCGGCTATTTCAAACCTTGAGGCTCGTCGGGGGAGCCGCCCTGTCCGCGGGAAGGGTCGAACCCGCCCCGAGTATGCTGTGCCCTGTGAGGCGCCCACACATACACCTTCTACCAGCCTGATTGCGAGCGGACGCCAGGCACCACGGTCGAGGGTGCTCTATGTCTATGTCGCTGCCCGCACGGGCAAATCTCGAATTTCTCAAGAAGCAGTCGAAAGACCTGCAGCGTGCTTTTGCTGCCGGTGAAGCTGAGGCTGTGAACCGCGTCCACCAGCATCTGCCCAGGGCTCGCAGCCTTGCGCAGGACCAGCTTGGCGCCATGGAGCTGTCCCTGCAGGAGGCGCAACACGCTCTGGCCTGTGAATACGGCTTCGCCAAGTGGGAGGCACTGACCGCCGCCGTCGAGGCACCAGGCTTCGATGATCTGGCGAAGCTCACCGATCGGGAGATCCAGATCCTGATGCGGGAGGTCGATCAGAAGGTTCTGGTGACGGCCCTGGTCGAGGCGCCACCAAATATTGTCGAGCGATTCCTGCAGAACATGTCGGAGCGTGTACGCGGGTTCATCCGGACCGAGATCGATTTCCTTGGCAATGTGCCTGCCGCCGATGTTGCCGCCGCCCGCGAGCAGCTGCTGAGCCAGGTTCGCGCCCTGAGCCAATGGATCACGTGGCCGCCGAAGGATCTCGAGTTGACACCG
>CALFPI010000059.1 GCA_937919035.1 uncultured Gemmatimonadaceae bacterium | reverse complement strand
ACACCACCGTAGCGCAGTACGACTGTCTTCACCAGCCAGGCGATGAAGATGCTGGGCATGAGGTGGTGGGTCGTCCACATGGCACTGATGGGAAAGGCGATGGGATGGAGCGGAAACCACAACCAGCGTTTGGACGCGAAGGTCAGCAGCATCTGTACCGCCCCGCCCATGCCGGCTACACCAAAGAAGTCCCAGCTTGCAGCCGATGGGTTGGTCAGATGATAGGCGGTAAATTTGTATGGCGCGGTTGCTGCACCTTCGCCGAAGAACCAGACACTCAGATTCAACGCCCCGTGATGGTAGCCGACCTTCAGGATCGTCAGCGTCGCCGCTGTTGCGGCGCAGACAACGGCGATCAGAATGGCCCAGAACAGACGGCGGCGATGTACTGTGACATAGTGCTCGGCAAGGCGCAGGCCGTGGATGACGGCGGCCATCAACGTCAGGCGCATGGCGTCACCCCAGGGAAAGGCCATGCCCATAACACCCAGGTTGGCGTGCCCCAGGCTGGTGGAGCCGACCGAGCCGATGGCGGCATCGACCGGAAACAGAGGGGCCTTGGTCACCGCCAGGCCCCCTTCGGCGACGATCCGCGTCAGCCCGAACATGACGCCAAGTGTGATAATGACGAGGAACGGCGCCAGCCACCAACTCATGCCGCTCAGATACAGCCAGACACACATGGTCAAGGTGCAGGCCAGCAACAGGCCAACCGCCTGGCGGTAGGAGAGGATCTCGTCGCTGTCATCGATCTCGTCGGTGCCTGTCAGAACCTTGCGCCAGACGAGCTTCAGGTGGGACCGGGCGACCCAGATGGCACTGGCTGCCAGCACCATCAGGGCACCGAAGCCCTGATAGGCGAGATAGGTCGAACCCAGCGCAATGCCCTCGACCCGCTGCGTGCCGGGGACGGCGAAGTGCAACAGAATCGCCCGCTCCAGGGTCGTCATGAGGCCAAGGAACCACATGCTGAAGCCAAGTTTTGTGCTCAGCAGAAAGCCGAAGCCGACAACGGCATGACTGATCGACCAGCGCAACTGGAAGTTGCCATCCCAGAAATAGAAGTATTTGGCGATCGGCATCCCCTCGGGAACGGAGGGGTAGTAATTGTGCAACGCCCGGAGTGAATACTGCAGCAGCGGCAGCAGGATCCCTATCCACGCTGCCGGCGTGCGAAAGAAATCACTCACCAGGCTGGCTGCACCATCTTTTTCGGGTTCTCCGATCATCGAGATCGGCACCTGCACCAGCGGGAACGTCAGCCGCTCGTGTTCGATCCACTGTCGGCGCACCAGGACCATGAGGCAGGTCATGGCCCCATAGGCAGCCAGCAGCATGGGCACCCATGCCAGCAGTGGCGCCGCCCAGGCCCCCCAGGGCAGCGGTGTACCGGCGGGCAGCCCCTCGTAGAACCATTTGATCGCCTGCGGGTCCGTGACCCGCATCCACTCAGGGACAAAGGGCAGGACCTGCTCTGCCCAGGCGTTCTCAGGCGTGGAGAAGTAAGTTGCCGACGAAATCCGCGGCAGGAGCTTGGCGATGAGTCCTTCCGTGGGGATCGTGCAGGCGACGGCAGCCATGATATAGACCGTCGCCAGTTCTGCCCCGGTGAAACGCCAGCCCCAACGCAGCAGGGCCGCAGCGGGATTGACGATCAGCAGAAACAGCAGAAAGAAGAACACGGCACCCGGGGAACTGTAGTCGAGGTGCATGGGCGACCCGGAGATCAACAGATTCTCGTAGGGTGCCGCAAAACCGAGGGCTGCAGACAACAGCGCGCCACAGACCAGGGCACGGACGGTCACAGACCCCGGGTCTCTGGTGCGTACCGTCGGCTTCAGGTTCGGCCCATCTGCAGTATCGTTGGTGGAGCTTGGGGTCGGCAACGGAATCGAATCATTGTCCTGGTGAGAACTGCGCAGCAGAGAGTAGTATGGATCTGATCTAAGGTCGATAAAATGCAACAAGATGCAAACATCTGCCAGAACTCGGTTGCCGCCGCATGCGTGGCGTGCGGGCCAGACCCGACCTAACCTTGACAACCATGTCCGTCGCACTCGCCACGATCCATCATCGAATGCTCCATCCCTCGCGGGAATTCGGTCCCGTGCCCTTCTGGTTCTGGAACGATGATCTGCACGCCGACGAACTGCTGCGGCAACTGCGCGCCTTCCATGATGCGGGCTGTGGCGGCGTCATCCCCCACGCCCGAGTCGGTCTGTCCCGCCGTGTCGGCTACCTGACCGATACCTTTCTATGCCTCGTGCGGGATGTCGTCGAAGCGGCGGCACAGCTGGGCATGAGAGTGATCCTGTACGATGAGGGCTCCTACCCCTCCGGATCGGCGCGAGGCGCCGTTGTCGCCCAGGACCCCAACTTTGCCAGTCAGGCCATCGGCCTCTGGGAACACGAAGTCCACGGCCCGGTACGGGGATTCTGGCGCCCGAATACGGGCCGCGCCCTGCGGGACCGACACGTGTGCAGCCTTGCTGCACGCGCCAGCAACGACGGCGACAGCATCGATCCTGCTTCGCTGCGCACACTTGCAGCTTCCGCGCATGACGTCATCGGCTACGACTTGCCTGCCGGGCGTTGGCGCCTGTTTTCGGTGTGGAACACCGACAGCGGTGGCCACATCCGCGGCGCCTTCGCCGAGGAAGAAAGTGGCTCCGCCTCGGCCCCGGCGGCAGGTGACATTCTCAATCCCGAGGCAGTGAACTGCTTCCTGCAACTGACCCACGAGCGTTATCGCGAGTTCGTTGGGGATCATTTCGGCACAACCATTACCGCCATGTTCACCGATGAGCCATCCGTCTTCGGCAAGTCCCCTCGGCGTCCTGCGAGACCACAACCCTTCACAGCGGGCTTCGTTGAATGGCTGACAGAACTCTGGGGCGAGGATCCCAGGCCCTGGTTGCCGGCGCTGTGGGTGGACTATGGCCCGGCAACCGAGGCCTTCCGCGAGCGCTACCGTCGTGCCGTCGAGACCCGCATGCACGATGTATTCTACGCAGCACAGAACCGCTGGTGCAGCGCCAACGGGCTCGCCCTGACCGGCCACCCTGGTGCCAGCAATGACATGGCGTCGTTGGCGGCCTTTCATCTGCCCGGGCAGGACATGGTCTGGCGTTACGTCGAGCCCGGCGCCAGCACGGCCCTCGAAGGGGCGCACGCCGTAGCCCCCAAGGCGGCCACAAGTGGCGCCCGGCGCTCCGGTGCACGCCGTATTCTGACGGAACTGTGCGGCGCTTACGGCTGGCGCCTGAGCCTGGACGAGGTCAAGTGGCTGTTCGACTGGCACATGGTGCGCGGCAACAACCTGCTGAATCCGCATGCGTTCTTCTACTCGATCAGCGGCCGTCGCGCCTGGGAAAGTGAGCCGGACCTGGGTCTGCACAACGTCTGGTGGCCGCATATCAGCCATCTGCTGCACTACGCCGGGCGCGTCAGCGCCGCCCTGGCCGATGCTGAACCCGTATGTTCAGTGGCGGTCCTTGGCGACGCGACACAACTCCCCTGGCGGGCGGCCCGTGTGCTGCTGCAGCAGCAGAGGGACTTTGCCTATATCGACGCTGGCGACACCATGCGTGCCCGGTTGCGCGAGGGCCGACTCCTTGTCGGCGGTGCTGGTTATCGCGCCGTCGTTGTTGATGGCGATCCAGCCTACGATGCGGATCTGTTGGGCGCACGGCTCGACGAACTGACAGAAGCAGGTGTCATCGTTGTGCGCACCTGGACCGATGCGACGGATCTGCTGGCACAGCTGGCAACCGTCGCCCCAACGGCGATGCTGATGCCGGCCCATGCGGACCTGCGCGTCAGCCACGTGCGCCGTGCGGGTCTGGACCTGTTCTACCTCGTCAATGAGGGCGAAGGGCAGATCGACGGCGTTCTCCGCCTACCGACGGTGGGCGCCGTCGAAGCCTGGGACCTGTTGCGCAGCACGCGCACACCCGTGCCGGCAACCATTGTCGGCGACGGCAGCGATGTCGCCCTGCAGTTGCCGCGCCGCGAGAGCCTGATCCTGGCCATCGATCCCCGGGGCCGGCCGTTGACGACACCAGCTGAGAAGATCGCGTCCGCCAGCCAGGATATCCCCACCCGTGCCTGGACCATCTGTACGCCGGATGGCCGCGATTGCCCGGGGCTCACCGTCGGCGACTGGTCACAACAGGCCGGCTGGGAGCTGTTTTCCGGAACCCTGGTGTACCGGACCCGGATCGATCTGCCCGCCGCAGGTGGCGGGCTCGATCTTGGCGAAGTCGGCGAGATTGCCGAGTATCGCCTGGACGGCGACGTCCTCGGCGTCAGCCTGTGGGCTCCGTACCGCCTGCCATTGCCCGCAGGCTGCGCCGGCACACACCTGCTGGAGATCTACGTTACCAACAGCATGGCCAACGAGTATGAAGGGGCACAGCTACCAGCCGGTCTGATTGGTCCTGTGCACCTGCATGCACCCCAGAACACGTGAAAGGGATAGAGCAATGAATCTTGTAACCAGTGGTGATCGCAGCCGTCGCGTTTTTGTTGGCGATCATACCCGCAAGGAGTTCCGCGAGAAAATCCAGGCGGGCACGATCGAAGCGGCCATCGTGCCGACAGCGGCAACAGAACAGCACAACGAGCACCTGGAAATGATTCACGACACGCTGCACGCCACCTGGATGGCCGAACAGTCGGCGTTGCGCCTGTTCCCCCGGGTCGTGGTTACCTCACCGGTATCCATTGGGGTGTCCGAACACTGGATGGCCCAGATCGGCACGCTCACCGTGCGCCCTGAAATCTTCTGCGAGTACGTCTTCGACGTGTGCAACTCGATGGTTCGTGCCGGCGTCAAGAACGTGCTCATCCTCAATGGCCACGGCGGCAACGTCAAGCCCCTCATGCGCCGCATCGACGAATTCCGCGATCGCCTCGGCAATGAGGTCAACCTGCGCTTCCAGTCCTATTGGGACGTATACGATGCCGATCTGGTGCAGGAAACGATGGCCAATGGGCGCCTGCCGGGTCACGCCGACGAGTATGAGACCTCCACCATGCTCGTGCTGGCGCCGGAACGTGTACACACGGCCGACATCGACAATGAAGCCGCCGCGCTCGGCACCAAGGCCAAGGGTGAGCGCCTTCTGGAACCGGCCGTCGCCGGTGTTGCCCGCATCCTGGAACAGATGATGGCAGGCGAAACCATCGATCAGCCACCGGTTACGTTCCGGCCGGAAGGCCGTCTGCACATGATCAAGGGCGAACCGGTATAAACCCGCCTCGCCGCCGGCGCCGTAGTGCCCTGTTCACAGGGCACTACGGGGTCAGTACGACCCCCAGCGCCTGCTGCGGACGCTCCACCAGTTCGTCGACGGCAGCAGCGATCGACGCCAGAGCAAAGCGATGCGTGATCAACTCCGCTACGTGCAGACGCCCATCGCCAATGGCCCGCAGGCACTCGACAAGATTGCGCCGCGTGGACCACTCGACGAATACCGGCGGATAGCCCGCGCCGTGTTCCCAGGCTTCATCGTGATATCCCGGGCCGGTGCGGGCGGCACTGCGCACATCGACGTTGCCCAGGGCCGCGGCAAAGCCATGCTCGATGCGGGCGCCGCCAACGATGACAATTCGTCCCATGCGATGGGTATCGGGTGTCTGCTTCAGGCAGGAGACGATCTGCTCAAAGGCTGAGGTGCCATCCCCACCAAAAGCGATGACGCCGAAATCCATGCCGTACTTTGCCGTTGCCTGTGCCGCCAGGGCGAGACAATCCTCGCCTTCGGCGCCGACAACCTGCTCGACGCCACAAGCCAGTGCCCGCGCGCGCCGATCGGCAAAGCGGTCCACCCCCATCATGTGACAGCCGGACAGTTGGCCAAACTGCGCCGTAAGCTGCCCTACCAGACCCAGGCCGACGACCATGCCGTTTTCGCCAAACACGGGGGCCACCCGACGTATGGCATGGAGTGCCGTCGCCGCCAGATGGGCAAAAGCGGCAGATTCGAAGTCGACGCCCTCAGGAATCGGCGCCGTCAGGTTGACGGGAACGTGCACCGTATCAGCGTGCAGCGCGTAACCACCGCCCATGCAGGCCACCCTGTCGCCCGGTCCGACGTCGGCAACGCCTGCGCCCACCGCTGTGACCACGCCGGCATTGGCGTAACCAAAGGGGCGCGGTTGCCGATCCTCTGGTGCCTGCCGCTGAGCCGAAACTCGCCCCAGTTCGGTTCCCGGACTGATCAGCGAGGCGCGCACCTCCACCTGAACCTGCCCGGCAGACGGAGACCCCAGGTCCTGCTCCGTCAAGACCCCCTTGCCATGACCATCGATACACGCAATTCGTCGCGTTGCCATGAACTCTCCCGCTCATCCGTTACAGGTGGTAGTTGTCTCACGAGGAAGCTAATCGAGCCCTGCTGCGGGGGCCAAACGCCGGTATTCCTGCGTCAGCAGGCATCCTCTCGTTTGCCGCCCGGATTCGTTTCGTTATCTTTGCACACCGCTGCAGCAGGCGGGCTCGATTCTGCCGCTTATTCGCTTATTTCTCCGTTCGCTCATTTCTCCGTTCGCTCATTTCCTTGGCTGACTCATTGTGACAACGATCATTGCAGCCATCGCCGTCGGTGTGCTGCTCCTCTGGGGAGGCATCGCCGGACTCCTGCACCTGGTGGAGCTCTTTGAGCGCAAGCACATGCTTGCCCTTGGTGCCTATACGACTCTCGTGTCAGGTCTGGTGATGGGCCTCGTGCTGTTCAATGCCCACGAGCGGCAGAAGGAACACCAGCGGGATCTGCAGGATCAGATGTCCGTCGTGACCACACGCCTGTCCGATCTCAGTGAGCGTCTCGTCAACCAGCTGGCGGAGAAAGCCGACCTCACAGCCAGCGAATTCGAGATCCGTGCCAATCTGCAGACCGAGCGCTCCCAGCACAGCAACACGCGGGAGTCGCTGGCCGAACAACAGCGCCAGTCTGAGCAGTTGCAGACAACCCTCGCCGGCGAACGAAAATTGCGCCTCGCCTACCAGGAAGAGATGAATCGTCGACTCGACGAGCGTTTCGCCGAGCAGGATGAACGACAGCGTTCAATCCGTGATTTCCTCGACGTGCATTTGCGCGCCGTCCAGGGGATCCAGAAGCAACTGGCAAGCGTCCAGGATGACATGACAAAGCTCAACACAAAGACTTCAGAGATCGCCACGGGCCAGACCAACCTCCTGGGCCGCGTCACAGCGACCCGCGAGATCGGCGATCTGAACCAGCAAAAAATCGAGGCCCTTGCCCGCAATCAGGCGGCCCTCTACGACGACCTTGTGCGCACGATGGCACAGGTCGACAGTCTTTACTCTTGGAAGAAGAAGTAGTGGAAGGAGAACGAAGTCGCATGACCCAAAGAATCACCCTACAGCCCTGGCGTCGCGTTACCCCGTTCCTGGTGGCCATGGCCGTCGCCCTGATCAGTGCCTGTGGTCCGAGCGAGGAAGAGCTTCGCCTCGAGGAGTTGACCTCGGAGATGTCGGCGGCAAACGCCGTCATCGACTCGCTCAACTACACGGTCGAGTCATCGAATCTGCTCATCGATGAAATGCGGTCGCGAGTCGATTCGCTGCAGCAAGTCGATCAGAAACTGCTCGAATCTGTACAACGCCTGAACCGCGAGGTCCGCCAGTGGCGTGATCTGGCCAGTGATCGCAAGAAGATGAACGAGCAGCTCACGGCTGAAGTGGAACGCATGAAGCGTGAGAAGCAGACCGACCAGCGCTCCATCGATCGCCTGCGGGCTTCGGCAGACAGCATCAACACCGCCCTGCTCGCCGCACATACGAGCATCCGTCGTCAGGAAGACCACCTCAAGCGCATGGATATGGAACTGAGCCAGTCCCGCGACGAGGTCGCCCTGCTGCGGCAGGCGGAAACATCGGTCCGCGTCTACGCCGCCACAGAGGACTACCTGAAGGACAACGGCTATCTCGATTCCGGCCGTTCGCTCGGCCGAGCCTTCCGCAAGAGCTTCAAGCTCATCAAGCGCATCGATCCTTCTGACCCGCGCATGCAGCTGGCCCCCATCGGCGAGGCCCTGTTGATCGAAGGTCAGATCGACGCCCTGGTCGACCGCTTTGGTGAAGTCAAGAAGGGTGACAGCTATACAACGAAGAAGGGCGAGGGATCCCGCATTGAGGTGATCTTCACCGACGAGCTTCTCGGTGGCTCCGACGTCCTGGTGGTACTGAAGAAGTAACCAAGGTCTGCAAGGAAATCTGAGAAGGGGCCTCCCGTCCGGGAGGCCCCTTCTTTTGTTACCAGCCGTGCATGTAGACGGCAGTACGCACTTTCCTGCCCGACAGATCCGTCGACAACAACGAGTCGGCGAGGGCCGCGTGGCGGACCACCGTCTCCCGGCTGCCGCCGCGGTTGATCAGGTGTAGATCGGTTTCCGGTTCCGACACGAGCGCCGCAAGCCGACGCCGCAGGCTCCATTCGTTGAATTCACTATCGATGGCGATGCCGTCTCGGGACAATCCGTAGCCGTGCTCGGTGTAAACAACAATCAGATCCCCTTCCTCGGGGTCGTGCTGATGTACCCGCCATACGGGGCTGGCCACATTGAGAATAAGAATGCCGAGACAGAGCATGAGCATCATGATGCCAAGGAACAGCTCCTTGCTGACATCATGCTCCTCGGCATCCTGCTCGACCTTCTGCAAAAAACCCATGTGGTCTAGCCTTCGCCTTCCTCACGCGCCGCCAGCCACTTCTCTTCGATCGCACCCAGCCGCTGCACCAGATGATCGGCGAATTTGCGCAGCGGCAGGAACGCGACAAGAGCCACCAGGGTGGTCTGAAAGGCCAGCACCAGACCCGTCGCCATCGATGCCAGTACTTTGAAGGTTTCCGTCGCCTCGGTGATGTGCCCGAGTGCTTCCGCCATCAGCAGGATGCCTGCCACCGTGCCGAGGTAGCCATAGAAGGGCAAACGGGACTGATCCCTTCGGGCATTGAGCAGGGGCGTACCGATGACACCGAGGATTTCGGCTACCACTTCATCGTCGCGGGTCTTCAGATCGATGTAGTGGCGAAAACGGGAGCGCAGCACGGTGAGCCGTTCACGGCGCCGTGCCCCGAGGCTGTCAGCCGGCGGCCGCGCGCCCCACCCCTGTTCCTCGTGACGGATCAGCAGAAACAGTCGCAAGAGAAAGAAAATCTGCGTGCCGACACTGGCCGCCACCAGCAGGTAGGACGCCCGACCGATCCACTCCACCGGATGAAAACCACCGGCATACGCGGCGAAGTACAACACGAGAAAGCCGACGCCCGCACCGGTGAGAGCACCGCAGATCACGGCCATGTGTGGCAGCCTCGGCGTGGCGATACCGTAGGTGACCTCGATTACACGCAGCCGACGCGCCCGCCAGAGAAACCCCACACCACCACTGGCCCCACAGGCTACAGCGAACAGTACCGCTACCAGAATTGACAATCCACTCATAAACGCCTCAACGCCTCCTGCTCCCAATCTACGGCATGCCAGAGCCGCCACCCACGCCAGCAGTGAATTCCCGTCCAGGTGCACAGCATGAGTGCCATGAGGGCCATACGCCAGAGGAAGGCCGTTGAGGGACGAACGAGCCGGACAGCAGCGCCCCCCGTCTGGCTCGACGATCCATCACCCCGCCCTGCGCCCGGCGTGCCGATATCGGTCGGCGGACGATAATCGGCACGCCGGTCACTGGCACTGGCTGCTGCCGTGCCTGCTGCCGGCAGTGGTGCTGCCGCCGTCGCCGCCTGGGGTCCACGCAGCGCCCGTGACTCATGCAGCACGAGCCGTTGTTCCGCTGGCGGCAGTTGTCGTGCCCATTGATCCACAGCCTGTGCCGCGGCAAGATCGGTTGCCTCTTCCAGGGGTGCCGCCCTACCCAGGGTGTAACTCAGTCCCCCGATTTTTGTGCCAGCTCTGGCTCGCAGATATGGGTCCAGCCTCGTGGCCCCGCCCGACAGTCGGGTCGACAACTCACGCCGTCGCTCCTGCAGACCGACGAGACGACTGACAGATTCGTGGAATTCCATCGCTTTCTGCTGCAGCCGCGGCTGCGCCGCCGCCACCGGCGCCCGCCGGGCGGCGCGGGTTACATCGCTGGCGCGAAAGTGCACACGAAGCTCGACATTG
>CALFPI010000058.1 GCA_937919035.1 uncultured Gemmatimonadaceae bacterium | reverse complement strand
AGGCGGCGGTGACAAAATCGAAAGACGGTCAGTTCATTCCGCAACCGGGCACCACGCAGCAGGCCGCGGAAGAGTTCCAGGTCGCCCAGGGCTTCCTGGAAGACGCCAACGTCGAATCAGTGCTCGAAATGGTGCGCATGATCGACGTCTATCGCTCGTATGAGGCCGACCAGCGGGCCATTCAGATACAGGACAGTACGCTGGACCGGGCCGTGAACGACATCGGCACAGTTCGATAAAGCAGCTGGACAAAGATGAAGACGATGAGAGGGAGTAGGACATGAGCAGGGCTCTGTATACCGCCGCAACGGGCATGATCGCCCAGCAGATGAACGTCGACAACATCGCCAACAACCTGGCGAACGTGAACACCACAGGATACAAGAAGAGCAAGCTCGAGTTTCAGGATCTGCTCTATCAGCAGATTCGCCTTGCCGGGGCGACCCAGGCAGAGGGTGCGCAGGTGCCGGTGGAGTTGCAGATCGGTTACGGCACGCGACCAGTGGCGACACAACGGATCTTCTCGCAAGGCACAGTGATCTCAACGAACAATCCCCTCGATGTATCGATCGACGGCGATGGGTTTCTGCAGATCAGTCTGCCCGATGGCACCGCGGCCTACACTCGCGACGGCGCCCTGAAGAAGTCCTCCGAAGGCGTCATCGTGACATCGGACGGTTACGCGCTGCAACCTGAGATCAACATCCCTCAGGACGCAACGGCGATCAACATCTCGTCAAATGGCGAGGTCAGTGTCAAGATCCCCGGGACCACCCAGTTGCAGAACGTGGGCCAGCTTGAGTTGGCGCGATTTGTAAATCCCGCCGGTCTGAAGAGCATGGGGCGCAACCTGTTTCTCGAGACCGAAGCTTCCGGCCTGGCACAGACCGGACAGCCTGATACGGAAGGCTACGGGAAGCTGAGTCAGGGCTTCCTCGAACTGTCCAATGTCGAGGTCGTCGATGAGATGGTGAACATGATCGTCGCCCAGCGTGCCTATGAGATCAATTCACGAGCGATTCAGACATCTGAGGAAATGCTCGCCAACGCCAATAGCCTGAAGCGATAACGGGAGTCCACTGTGATCCGTCGCATCGACATCGCCTTTTATCTTGCCGCCCTGGCCTTTGCCATCGCCACAGCCGCTGGCGCCAGCAGCACCGTTGCCAGCACCAGTGGCGCTGCCGCTCAGGCCGTGCTGGAACCGGCGCTGATCGGGGCCATTCCCGAAGACCTCGTGCGCTCCATTGTCGAGACCTGGACGATGGAGAAGATCGAAGCGGAGGAGTCGGAAGAGGAGGATGGTACTACGCGCTACGAGGTCTCCGCCCGCTGGCAGGGGGACATTCTGCTGGACGTGCCGGGTGAGGTCGACTTCAAAGTAAGGCGACTGTCGTCACGTCCTTTTCGTGGTCCCACGGTGGTGCGACTGGAGCTGCATGTAGATGGCAAGCTTGATCGAGC
>CALFPI010000057.1 GCA_937919035.1 uncultured Gemmatimonadaceae bacterium | reverse complement strand
GCGACATCAGCGGCGTGCTGCTGACCCGTCAAGGTGAGCCCGTGCGCCGACTGACGCTGACGGGGTTGAATCTGACCAACCGTTACGTGCTGGTCACGACGGATTTCACCGACGGGCCGGCGGACTTCGAAAACGCCGGCACCGATCTGCTGACCGCCCTCGACGGCCAGGGACAGCAGATCCCGGGGGTGTTGTTCTCCGGTGCAATGATCTATCTGCGGGACCTGATCAACTTCCGCAGCCATGGTCTGGTGTATGACTGCGGCTACACGCGGTCCCTGGCCCGGCTTGATGAACCCAATGATACCGGCCAGCAAGGCTGCGTCGCCTTCACCCGTGGGCACAACGAGTATCTGCCGGGTGTGCTGTGCGAAACCGAGCCGGCCGTGCGGGATTTCTGGCTACGCTGCCTCGAGGAGATCATCGACGCCGGCGTGGACGGCGTGGACCTGCGCGTAGAGAACCACGGCACGCACACCGATCACCCCGAGGCCTACGGCTTCAACGAGGTGATTCTGCAACAGGCCCAGCAGCGCGGGCAGATCGATACAGCAACGATTGCCGCCGTGCGTGGCGATGCCTATACCGACTTCCTGCGCCGGGCCAAAGCTCTGCTGGCGGCCGACGGCATCAAGATGCGGATCAATCTGAACATGGACTGGTTCCGGCCCGAACCAGCCTTTGGCCGCAAGCTGGCTTACCCGGCGAATATGGACTTCAACTGGCGTCAGTGGGTGGAGGAGGGGCTGCTCGATGAGGGCATTCTGCGCATGTTCGCCATGCCCTTTGACGCCATCTTCGACGATGTCGTGACGACGGAAATGATCGATCGCTGCCAGGCAAAGCAGATCCCGGTGACGGTGAATCGCTACATCCAGCCGACGGGTGTGGATGAGTTTCTTCGGGTGCGTGCCGATGACAGATTCGCCGGCTACATCCTCTACGAGACTGCGAGCTTTCTGACCTATGACGAGTTGGGCAACTGCTCCGTGTCGAACGATGTGGTCCAGGAAATCGCGCGACGTATGACGGCAGGACCAGCCTGACTCAACCCGTGCGGGCGACACGCACGGTAAGCTTTGCCCCTGTCTTCAGCACCCGCGCCCGGGGCAATCTTGCTTGCCCCCAGTCGCGCAGATCGACCTCCCGCAACGTCATCCTGCCGCCAAGCACTTCGACACACACCTCCATCGCTGCACCCTTCTTTGTCAGGTGCGCCGTTCCCCACGCATCTCCCGTGGAGACGAACCAGCGACCCGGACGTGCCGCCAGGCGCATGCGCTGCGCCCCCGCGTGATAGTGGAAACCGGTCCATGCCAGATGTGCCGCCCAGGCGATCATGGCGCGCGCGTAGTGGTGGCCACACTCGGCCTCATCGAAGGGATTGCGCTTGCGCCCGTCATAGCGGGCGCGGATGTCACCGATGTGACCCAGGCCCGCCTTGTCCTGCCCCTCGTAGAGCATGCCGATGGCGGCGGTGTATTCAAAGCCCGTCATGACTTCGGTGAAGTACGGGAAAGGATTGTCCGGCCGCTCCCCGGGGTAACTGGCCATGAGCAGCGCCGCTTCCTCTCCGAGTGCGTACGAACGCAGCACGTTGAAGTGGCCCTGCAGCGATGGGCGACCGTTGTGTTTCGAGATGCTGCGCAGCGTGCGCCGCACGTGTTGCGGCTTGAGCAGATATCCCAGGTCACACACGTGCGCCAGCAGCTGGCCAATGAGCTGGTCCACCAGACAGCCGCCGGCGAGCTGGTAGTCCGGATTCGTCGCATCAACGGCACCGGCACCGAGGCGTAGCTCCGGCGCCACATCTGTTTCGCGGCGCGGTGGACGTACCTCGTGTTCGTAGAACTGCCCGTTGAACAGATGCGTATCCATCCAGGCGCGACCGCTGTCGAACAACTGACGGCAACGCACGGCGAAGTCCTCATCACCGACGGTGCGACTCATCTCCTCCGCTGCGCGCAACGCCGCCAGGTACCACGCGCCCATCTGCGGATTGGGGCCGTAGTACTCCACGTCCATCGTATTGTGCTGGCAGCCCTCCATGACGCCGTCCTGGTCGGCATCCCAGCCGCCGGGGATCCAGCAGAACTCGAGCGCCCG
>CALFPI010000056.1 GCA_937919035.1 uncultured Gemmatimonadaceae bacterium | reverse complement strand
TTCTTCGTACACAGGGTCACGCCCATGAAGAGGTGGTTCTTCATCTTGGCGACGGAGATAACCTCATCCGCCTCGGCGAAGCAGGCGTTGAGCGTGTAGCGCTGGAACATGGATCCGCCCCCCGGGACTTCGTACTCGGCAAAGGGTGGCAGGTTCGACTCGGCATACTCGACGTCGAATTCCTGCAGCAGCGACAGGTAGTTGAGATAGGGAGACTGTTCGCCCGCGGCGTTGAAGCCATGGGTATCGGTCGCCACCAGGGCGGCCGATGTCCGCTCCCGCAACAGGCGCAGCACGGCTCGACATGTGGCCTCGTCCACCAACTCCCGGCGCCGGCCCTCGAACCTTTCGACTTTGACATGGGCCATGTTGAACTTGATGGCGATGCGCCGGGCCCGCTGCAGTTTCTCCCAGGCGCGTGTCAACGGCGCCGTGGCACGAACCAGCGACTCGTAGACCTCCTCATCACTGGCCTGGTGATCACAACGAACGGCGCGCACACTGTATGGTTTTGTCATATCTCAGAAGCCCACGACCATGGTCCAGAACGGTGACTTGCCGACGTTGAATTCATCCAGTTGCCGCAGATGGCCCGTAGCCTGGTCGACGCGGAAGGAGCGCAGCTGACCATCGGCCTCGCCGGTGCAATAGCAGAAGTGACCCGTCGGATCGATGTTGAAGGAGCGTGGGCTCGAAGGTACTGCGAAGTGGCCGAAAAGTTTCAGCGTACCGTCGGCTGCAATGTCGAAGCCGGCGATGCTGTCCTTTGGACCGCGGTTGGATGCGTAGATCCACTTGCCCTTCGGATGGATTTCGATGTGGGCCGTGAAGCTGTCTTCCGTATAGCCGTCGGGCAGGGTGGAGATGGTCTGGAAAGGGGCGAGTGTGCCCTGCGTCGCGTCGAAGTGCTGCGCCGTGATCGTATTGCCCTGTTCGTTGACGGTGTAAACGACATCGCCGCCGGGCCCGAAGCACATGTGGCGAGGCCCCGTGTGCGTCTCGTCGGGGATCACCTCGGCGGGGTCGTTCGGCGACAGCATTCCGGAGGCGGCATCAAAGAGGAACTGCGCCGTCCGGTTGTTCGGGCAGACGTGGGGGACAAAGACGAAGCGATTCGTCGCATCGAACAGGACGGAGTGGGCCTTCTCACCTGTGTCGAGACGTTGCACCAGTGCACCGATGGCGCCATCGTCGTCGATGGCATGTACTGTGATGCCGCCACCGGTGTAGTAGCTGGTGAGCAGGAAGCGGCCCGTCGCATCGGTAACGGCCAGGGCGGGCGTGTCGAAACCGGTAACGACGGTGTTGATGTGGGTCAGGGATCCGACCTCTTCGTCCATACGGTAGCTGGACAACGCCGAGGAGCCGACGTGGGCCCCGTACATGATGCCGCTGCTTCGATGCAGGTGCAGCGAGCCGATCGGACCGAGGGCCTCGCTGGTGGTGCGCAACTCGAGGGCGCCACTGTCGAGATCCAGCGAGTACGTCTTGATCTGTTCGTCGCCGGTGAGGGCGACGAAGACCAGACAACGCGAAACCTGAGCCATTGGGGTTGTCCTTTCTTGGGGTTGTTGAACCCACAAGATAGGATCATGACCGGTGGCGGCTACTAGGCGGGCAGATGATCCTCGGCGCGGTCCACCGGTTCCCAGCCCAGTTGTTCCCGCGCATTGGTCAGGTCGACCCAGCGGAAGCGGTTGTTCGACATGCCATAGAACACGTCGAAGCGCAGGTCTGCCGGCGCGTCGATGCAGGCTTTGATCAACCCGGCGATATCGCGCTGGCTGCACCAGATGTCCTCGGAACGATCATTGGGCACGCTGTCCTCGCCCACGACCCAGCCGATGCGGATCGCCAGGCACGACATACCGTGAGAGAAGGCAAAGGTGCGACAGAGCGACTCGTTGAAGACCTTGCTCGAGGCGTAGAGATTGCGCGGCTCCGCCGGCATGTGGGCACTGACCATCGGCACACCCTCCGGCAACGGCTCCAGGCGGCCCTGGCTGACCGCATTGTACGGCGCCTGGGTGCGGTGTCCCGTCGACACCTGGATCGTACTGGCTGCGACGATGCGTTGTACCCCCGCCAGGCGACAGGCTTCGAACACGTTGTAGGCGCCGACGATGTTGTTGCGCAGTACGCTCTCCCACTCGCCACCGGCGGGGTCGGCCGCCATGTGCACAACAACGTCCATTCCTGCCACCGCCTGACAGACGGCGTCGAAGTCGGCGATATCGGCGATTCGGTGGTGGTCTGCCGCCAGGTTGATGTCCCTGGCATCCTTCACCCGCTCCGACAGCACCCGGCGTCGGCCAAGACCGTACAGATCATAGTGTTCCGGTGACGGGCGCAGCGCCAGATAGGCGGAACTGCCGACGATCCCGGATATGCCGGTGATCATGACCTTCTTCGGTGCCATGGTTGCTCCTCAGATCAGCTGGGTTCAGCGGGTCGCCGTCGCGCGATGTGGTCGCGCACGATATCGGCAGTGGTCAGCCGTAGATCTCCCGCAGGCGCGACGTGTAGTACTGCACCAGTTCCCACTTTGCGTCGGGCGCCAGGCGATGATCGGGACAGGGGATGTAGCCACCGAGATCCACCAGGGGCTGCAGGCGCTCGATCTCTGCGTCCACGGCGGCGCGGTCGCGGGCAAAGGCGTTCTTGTTGGTGCCGCCGACGCCACGCAGGGCCGTGCCGTACTGCTGTCGCCACGGGGCAAGGTTGGCGCCCCACGTACCGACTTCGATGGGGAACATCGTGTTGACGCCATTCTCGATCCATGTCGGGATCAGGGCACTTATGTCACCGTCGCTGTCCACGGAGATGATGTCGATGCCGTGTCGCGTCAGCAGTTCGGTGACACGCCGATAGTGGGGGCCCACCTTTTCGTGAAAAACCCATGGTGAGATGAGGGGCCCGTTTTTGAAGGAGATGTCTTCCCAGAAATGGGCGAAGTCGAAGCGTGCACCGGCAGCGAGGATGTACTGGGTCTTGCGGTAGCAGAGATCGGCAACAGTGTCGATGATCTCGTCGAACAGAGCTTCGTCATCGACGAGCAGGTAGCAGGACCCTTCCAGTCCCAGCAGGTTGCGGACATCGCCGAAGAGACTGCCGCAATGCAGGCCATAGGGCGTGTCCCACGCGGAGGCCCGCAGCGTCTCCAGGCCGCCCTGATCCCAGCGGGCCGAGTAGCCCCGGCGCACGACCTGGGCTTCGGTAACACGCTTCTGTGTCCACTGCAGGCGATGCCGATAGTGCTGCTCCCACGAGGCGCGATCCTTCAGCAGATGATCGATCTCGGCAGGAATGGAGCCCGCCTCCGGCCGCTGCACGACCACAACGCCGTTGCCGTTGAGAATGTGTCGGGTGCCATCGGCGAAGGTGTCGACTACACGCGTGTCGAAGCCCGGGCGCAGGCCCCCGTGACCGCCGAACATACACTGCCAGTTGAAGTCGAAACCAAGCTTGTCGCCGAGTTCGAAGTCCGCCTCGTTGCCGTCTGCCCAGGCATCGGCCAGGGCCTGGCTGATGTGACCTTCCGCCGCCCATTTCTGTGGTGTGTGCCCACTCCAGAAGCCGAAGTGGACAATCGGGAGCCGGTCGTATTTCTGGTAGCGGAGGATGGCGAGGGAGCGCTCTCGGTGGGTCATCGGTGCAGGTGTGCGCAAGTCATGCC
>CALFPI010000055.1 GCA_937919035.1 uncultured Gemmatimonadaceae bacterium | reverse complement strand
TGCTGTTGGTTCTCATCCTCGTGCCTCTGGTGATCGACACGTCACCCGAACGTCGCCCTCGCCGTCGTCCCCGGGTTGTCGCCGGTTGGTTGATTGTTTCGGCCCTCATTTTTTTCCTGGGCGGGCTTGGGTATCTGTCCGAGACGACGCAGAGTTTCCTCGGCGACACCTATCACTTCGACGTGCAGGGCGTGCCGCACGCGCTGCACGCAGTCGACGGGGAGGGCGACAACCGATGAGAGATTGGCTGCTGCTGCTGAGTTTCGTTCTCCCCGCTGCCGTATCTGCCCAGGAGGGCGACGTCCCTCCGGGCCAGGTATCCCTCGACGACGTGTGGTGTGCGGTCTGCCACTTCGAGCAGGGGGATGAGTTCGCCTTGAGTGTGCACTACCAGCGTGGCCTGTTGCTGTGTAATGACTGTCATGGCGGTGACCCCTTTGAGCCACGGCCCGAACGGGCCAAAGCACCGGCAACAGGTTTCATCGGCAAACCCTCGCGGGAAGCGGTTGCCGGTATCTGTGCCCGCTGCCACAGTGGCCCCGCCGAGTTTTTTGCCATGGGGCCCCATGCCAGCACCGCCGATCCGAACAATCCCACATGTATCACCTGTCACCAGAACCATCGGATCGTCGACGCGACACTGGCTGTGATGGACACAACGTGTGCTGCCTGTCACGGCGACAACCCGGGTGCACGGACCCGTGCCGAGACCATTCAGGCGGCATTACGCGCAGCCGCGCAGGACCTGCATCTGGTGGGCACACGCTTTGACAGCCTGCAGCAGCTTGATGCGGGTCTGCGTCGTTCGGCGGGATTGCTGGCGAGTGCGGCGGGTGTTCTGCGGCAGATCGAGCCCCGGACCCATGCGCTCGATGTCAGTCTCATCGATGCCTCGACGGCGGCTCTGCGGGATGAACTGGAGGCTGTTCAGGGCATACTCGATGCAGCCGAACGCTGGCGGCAGCAACGGTGGTGGATCGTGGCCGGTGTCTGGTCTTTCGTCATCGGTAACGTCGTGCTCCTATGGTGGAGGCGTCGACAACTCTGATCCAGACCAGGCCTTTCTTGCATTGGGTGACGGCCTATCTTGAAGAGCATGAAATTCACTCTTCTCGGTTCCGGCGCGGTGCGAAACAATCCGCGCCGCGCGGGACCTTCACAGATTCTGCAGTTTGGCTGTCAGGACGACGGGACCGATCGTGTCTGGATGTTTGACTGTGGTCGCGCCGCCTGTATGCGACTGGCCCAGCAAAACGTCCCTGCCGAGAGGGTGAATCGGCTGTTTCTCACCCATCTGCACTTCGATCACGTTGTCGACGTGCCATATTTCGTCTACGTGGGCTGGAACAACAGTCGTTGCCATCCTCTGCGTATTTACGGACCCGTCGGTACGCGGCACTTCATCGAACACTTGATCCGACCACCCTTCCGCGATGACATCACCAGTCGTCTCGGTCATGGCAAGAGCGAGTTCGGTCTCGACCCCGAGGTAATCGAAATCCAGGAAGCCGGACACGTGCTGGACGAGGACGGCTGCTCGGTGTCGGCCGTCTTCACCGACCACGGCGGCATCACGACGCTGTGTTACGGCGTGGAAGGCGAGGGCCGGCGTGTGATCATCTCCGGTGACGGCCTGCCCCAGGACGGTTTTACGGACTTTGCGCGTGACGCCGACCTCATGGTGTATGAGTGTTCCGGGACAGCAGAGTTCCTCGCCCGGCAGCCATGGGGGACATGGCACATCACGCCAGAGGCCCTCGGTGACCTGGCAACAGACTGCGGCGTGCGTCGCTTGATGATCAAACATCTGGTCATCGAAGACATCACGGGGGATCTCATGGCTGTGCACGATATGGGGGACCGTATCCGGCGTCACTTCGAAGGCGAAGTCATGGTCGGCGCCGACGGCCTCGCCGTGGATCTGGGTTGACACCTTGCTGCCGCTGCGCAAAGTCGAAATCCGCCGGCTCTTCGAGCAGGCGCAACGGGACTATCCCCCGAGGGCCGAGGTAGCGTTCCTGCTGCAGAGCCTGGACGACCCGCGTAATGTCGGCTCCCTGTTTCGGATTGCCGACGCTGTCGGGGCCCGTGAGATCATCTTCACAGGCAAGACACCAGTGCCCCCGCACGATGAGATCGACCGCACATCCCGGGGCCACGATCGCCGTGTCCCGTGGCGGCGTCTGGCCGAGACGAACGAGGCGGTGGCAACGCTGAAGGCTGAGGGCTACCAGGTGGTGGCGCTGGAGACAGCCCAGGGCACACAACCATTCCTCGATTTTCCCTGGGGCGACAAGGTCTGCCTTGTGCTGGGCAATGAAGCCAATGGGGTCTACGCGGCGACGCTTGGCCAATGCGATGGTGCGGTTTTTGTGCCGATGTACGGCAAGGGACCATCCATGAACGTGCACGTGGCGGCGGCGTTGGTCGCCTATCAGGTGATTCTTCGCGGCGGACAGCCCGGGTAGTCCGTCGGGATCTCGACGGATCCCTGCCGCTGGCCGGTTCCGCCATCGAATTGGCGGATGCCGCCACCAGGAAACAGCTGGTCAATCGTTGTACATACTCGCGTGCAGTTTGATCACTATCCCATAAAACATGTGTAAACAACTAGTTATGACATCTGATTCCGGTCCTGCAAGGGCCGCGACGCACAGTTGATCACTTCGTGCCCATCGACCGCAACTGCGCAGCCGGGACACGTAAACTCCGGCAAGCTATGTAAAAACAATCAGTTATATTCCTGCGAGTGCGCCGGTCAGCAACGCTGGCACGACATGTGCATTGTCTTGTGTGTGAAATGAACCACATCCTCGGCAAGGAGCCCACCATGTCACGTATCGCCTACGTCACCAACGAACCCATCCACATCGGCCAACTGATCGACACTGGTGCACTGCGTCGTGGGGTAACGGCCATCGTCGCCACCTTCCGCAAGACGTCGCGAGTTGTGGTGAAGTTCGCCGCCATGTGGTACCTGTAGTCTGTTGACGTGATACTGCTGTCGGAGGGCGGCATGACCGGCCGCACGCTGTTCCCTGCAGCGTGCGGCCGTTTCGTATTATAGGCCGCATGTCTATGAAGACACCCGACCTCTCCCCCAGCCGTCGTTGGGCTATGTCAGCGCTCGCTCTCCTGGTCATCCTGTGCCTGGCAGACTCTGCGCGTGTTACGCCAGAGGACCCGGTCCTTGCGCGCCTTTCATTCTGGGTGCCGCCGGAGCGTCATGCCGAATTCGAACTCGTCTACGAGACCGAGATACGCCCGTGGATGGAGGCGCAGGGCTTCGACGAATCTCCCGATTCGGGTCGACCTACCATCGCGGATGTGTTCTCACGTCTGTATGTCTTTGCGAACCCGGCTCGCATCGATTCCGCCCGCGAGCATCTGCGCGGCAACCGCGAGTTGCTCGAATCCCTCCGCCGATACGGCGAGAGATTCGACTCGCAGGAGGATGGTGGACGACTCAAGGCCGCGTTTCGTGCCTATCGAGCCCCACTGACACAGCTGCGCTCCGTCGCCGCCGGCGAGGGCAGTACTCGAGCCCTCGGGCCGGGCCGTGGCCGCTGGCACACGCTGGATGTTACCGATGGTCTCGCGGGGCCCATGGTCCAGTCGATTCTCCAGGATCGACTGGGACAGATGTGGTTTGGCACGCGCAACAATGGTGTCAGCC
>CALFPI010000054.1 GCA_937919035.1 uncultured Gemmatimonadaceae bacterium | reverse complement strand
CCCGGCCTGGACCACGTAGCGGGCCGACAAGTCGGTGTCGGTCATCTCGCCGATGTTGCTGATATCGGGTGTCACGATCCCAAAATCGGTCCCGAGGGCCTTGGCCGGACCCGGGAGCCCATAGTAGGGGTTGTAAGTGATCGGCTGTGCCTGGAGTTGGACGGCCAAGGCAAGGCCCGCCACCGTCAACTTCAGAAGAATGCGTTTCATCGTGCTAGCTTCCCTTTCGTTCCGCGCCTCCCACGCCGCCGGGATCGGCGGAACGGGGCGCCTTGAGAACTACGCTACCTCGATAGCTTCTATGATAAGGACGACTCCTCCGCACGGATAGACTGTGATCCAGATCAACTCGCTTGAACACCCGCATTCGCATGACGTAGGGATGACCTGCGAGGAACCACCGCCGAGGTCCCGAACCCCTGGTCCAGCGAAGCGTACCGATGGCGCAGCCTCACCGTCAACCGGCCTGGCCCATCCCATGTTGTGCATTTACAGTTGATTACGACACCTGCAACTCACACTCGATACAATCGACGCGGTGCACCAACTGTTTTGCCGCCCAGCACGGCCCGGAGTGAGCCGCGTCACGGCAGGCTCGGCGCCAGGGGACGATATTGTGTGCGTTTGGTTACTCACAATAAACCGAGGCGCACATGAAATCATTGTACAAACTGGTTCTCGCCGGGCTGCTGTTGAGCGCCTGTGGCGACGACGACAATGGTACGGGCTCCGAAAATCAACCCACCGTCACCCTGGAACTGGCCGATGCCCCCGGGGATCTGGCCCACGCTTGGGTGGAGATCACCGAAATTGCCCTACAGGGCACGGGTGGCGAGACGATCCTCCTCGATGAGCCGACGGGCCTCGTCGACCTGCTGACACTGGCGACGACGACGAAGGAACTGGTCGCCGACGTACCGATTCCGCCCGGCACGTACAACCAGATGCGCATCGTCATCGGCTCCGGCGTCATCGAGTCGGAGGCGGGCGAGGTCTTCGCTCTGTCCGGGGCCGAGCACCCGGAGGGCCTGAGCGCCACCGGTCAGATGCAATGCCCCAGTTGCGCGCAGTCGGGTATCAAGATCAACCTGCCCGGCGGCGGCCTGCGCCTCGACACCGAAGCGGTCATCCTGGTGCTCGACTTCGATGTGAGCCAGAGCTTCGGCAAGGAGCGGGGCAATTCGGGCCGCTGGGTGATGACGCCGAAGATGACGGCCTCCGACGTCGGCGCCAGCGGCAGCGTACAGGGAAGTGTGGCGCTGGCCGAAAGCGTTGTGCTGCCTGATTGCGGCGGCGAGGCCCGCACGGTCATCGACTTCGTGCCGCGCGTCACCGCCGTCGACGACAGCAGCCAGGTGAAGTCCGGCGCAGTCGACGTCGATGGCGCCTACCGGGTGCGCTTCGTCGCACCGGGCGACTACAACGTCGGCTTCGCCGAGAGCGTGGAGATCGGCGCCGACACCCTCGTGTTCACCGATGTGACGCCTTCGGCCACACAGATTGCTGTCACGGCCGGCCAGGCGGCGGCGGCGGACTACACGATCCACGCCGCGGAGTGTCGCCAGTAGTTTCGCAACCCATTCCCTCAGGCGGTTGCCTTGCCCGGTCCCGGGCATGACGCGACAGGAACTCGACGCCGCCGGACACACGGGTGCCACTGAAGGCACCCGTGTGTCCGGGCGCTACAAATCCGGCCCACAGCAGCCCCAGGCAGATGAGCGGACAACAGCCCGTACGCTGTCCTGTCATCGGCCGACAGACTCAAGTTGTGGTGCTGGACGACGGGCCGGTCAAAATCACCACGAGAGCCTCGGTACCCACCGTGCTCGACGGCGATTCCCGATATGTTGCCAACATCGAGGAAGACGCCCTGAAGTCGCTCGCCATGTCGACCACTTCCATTGGCGAGCAAGCCGTCGAGGATACTAAACTCGTCGGCGCAAGCCCCGAGGCTGACCGCCTCCCCCTCAGCGCTGGCGGTTCTCACGCAACCAACGGGCGGCGCGACGACCAGCTCGTCCAGCAGCGGTCGTATCATGACCAGCACGTCGACGAATGGCTCGGTCAGCTCTGGTGACACGCCGCCAACGGACACACCAGCTTAGTCTTCGCCGCCGCCGATAGGGAGAATGTGATATGCCCTGTCCGAGCGCAGACCGGGATCGAGAGTGACTGCCGAACAGTTCGGACCCGGTCACCATATCAGACTGCCGCGTGCGGCAACTCGATCCACGTGCAGGGCCTACATCGCCATCGGAGATGTCGCCGTGGCATCGATGGCCTCGGCGACGCTGGCGGACCGATGCAGTCAGATGACCACTCGGTGTTGCTCAGAGATCATCGGGGGGCTCACCAGCAGCACGCAGTCGATGCTGCCCAATCGACGCCGCCCGCAGCTAGGGCCGCAGAAGAATACCAACAACTGTGGCCGTACACTGACCGCAATATCACCGGGCGATCGCCAAATATTTATCCGAGCATTTCTTTTTTCGGCCCTTGGGGACCGAACAAGAAGTTCTGCCAGCCTCGACCGTCAATAGGACCATCACCCGGATTCAGGTGTTTTATCTCGTAAAGGGTCGCTAGCAGATTATCCATGGTATCGGCGATGGACAGGTCGACGCCGGCATCGCCGATAGCACCATGGATGGGATGAATATGGCTATCCATCAATCCAGGAATCATCAGACGCCCGCGCAGATCAAGCACTTGTGTTATATCACCAATGCACGCGGCCGCCCCTGCACTGGTGCCCACACAGGTAATATCTATGCCGGTGAGACAACGGCTTCGGCCCAGCTGCGGGCATCATCCATTGTTTGCACTTTTCCGTGCGTAAAAACCAAATCAGCTATTGGTGTTTCATCTGTAGCCATGGCTTCTAACGATTTCGCCGTGCTCGAGCCGGCGTAGCCGGTTTCAGCGAAGGGGCACATGCTGGAATGTGAGAACTGTTGGGAGAATGGCCATCGGTTACATGCCCCGAACGGGTGAGTGGGGAAGCGCTGACGCCGAGTATGCCGTGCTGACTCCGGCAACGGGATTCAACGTAACGGTCCAGCAGGATCTGATCGGTGACGGGGTCCTGAGATGGAATCCGGCGCGTTGGCAAGACCTGCCCACCTTCTATCAGGCAGTCAACGCCCTTGCGGAACTCGAAGTCGAAGAATTTCTCGGCGGCAGCCTGACTCGTTCCGTCGGCAGCAAGGACCTCAGGGATCAGCGTATTCTGAGGTAGCTCAAGCCCTGCTGGAATCCCCTCGTGGCATTGAACGGCCAACTTGTGGCCACAAGCAGACGCAACCCTGATTGACGGCGCTTCCATGTGACCGGCTCATGTGCGCTCGCCATATAGTGAAGCGGCCGTCTTACCGAGTATCCACTCTTTGTCCTCGGCAGAGAGAAAGTCCATGGCCTGCTCGACCACGCGGAATCCGACGGCGTCGCCCCGCTGGGGGTTTTCCGGGAAGCCGGTACACCCCAGCATCCGCTGAGCGCCAAACGCCTGATACACGGCTGCTACGTAAGGGTGCACATCTTCATGGGGCCACGGCTGCTGAGAGATCCCATCGATCCGGGTGGCTTTGATGTACAGGTTGGGATTCCGCGCTGCCGCCAGCAGCAGGCTGAAATCCTCGTCCAAATGCTCTGCCAGGGTGGGTTCGCCCAGGTGGTCGACGATCACATTCACCTCGGGAAAGCGCTGCAGCATCGGCTCCAGCAGCGGAATCTGCTGGCAGCGTCCGAACCACGTGAACGGCACGTTGAGTTCGCGCGCCGTTTCCCAGAGCGCATTCTGCTCGTCGCCTGACAGCCACGACGCATCCTGATCCACAATCGGATACAGTCGCATGCCTTGGACGCCATGCTCGTGGTACAGGCGCCGCAGCTCCTGAGCGGCGCCGGGTTTCTTCGGATTGATCAGCGCCACCCCGTGCAACCGATCCGGGAACCGTCTCAGACAATCACACATGTAACTGTTGTCGTAGCCGTGATACATGCACTGGATGAGAACCGTTCGATCGATCTCGTTGCGATCCATGTAACGGATGAGATCCTCTACCAACCCGGGGTATTCGGGCCGAGACGTTGACATGGCATCATTGTGGACAAACGGTGGCGCACCCATTGTCCAGACATGTACGTGAGAATCGATTCGCATCGTGACGACTCCTGCTGTTGTGGTCGACCTGCTGAGGGCCTATAGGGGGCGAGCGAGGTGTCCAGCCCTAGAGCGCCAGCCGTTCGAGCGCCGCCTTCAGGTGGCGCGTGGGCATCCGAAATTGAGCCGCAAGAAACCGGAGCCATCGAAGTGGCGCCCATCTGAAAGCACCAGGCCGCGCTCGAGAAAATGCTGATAGGGGTCCTTGATGCTTTTCTCTCTGCAATCTATCCAGGCCAGGTAGGTCGCTTCGATGTGCTGACAGGAAAGGCCCGGAATGTCTCGAACGGCATCATGCACCATGTCGCGATTGCCACGCAGATAGATGCGCAAGGCGTCATGCCAGGGCTTGCCGAAGCGATAGGCTGCTTCGCAAGCCACCATGCCGAGAACGTTGAGTTCGGTGACAATGCCGCGGGCGGCGCGTTCATAGCGTTCGCGCAGCTTCGCGTCCGGAATGATGGCGAAGGCACACTTCAGCCCCACCAGATTATAGGTCTTGCTCGGGGACATCAGTGTGATGGAGCGTGACGCCGCGTCGGCTGAGAGTGTACCAAAGGGGATGTGTTTTCGATCTGCATCCAGAATCAGGTCGCAGTGTATCTCGTCAGCCTGTGTTATTCACCATATGGAATCGAATTCCGGCCGTTGGCTACTGACG
>CALFPI010000053.1 GCA_937919035.1 uncultured Gemmatimonadaceae bacterium | reverse complement strand
CGGTCATGCTCAACAACGACGACGGTATTGCCCAGGTCCCGCAGCTCTTCCAGCGCGCCCAGCAGGCGGCGATTGTCACGCGGGTGCAGGCCGATGGTCGGCTCGTCCAGCAAGTAGAGCACACCCGTCAGGCCCGAACCGATCTGCCCGGCCAGGCGGATCCGTTGCCCCTCGCCGCCGGAGAGCGTCGCCGCCCGGCGATCCAGCGTGATGTAGCCAAGGCCGACGCGTTCGAGGAAGCGCAGCCTGTTGCGCACCTCAACAAGCAATTCGCCGGCGATCGCTGTCTCGCGCTCGTCGAGTTCCAGTTCGTCAAAGAATGCCAGGCACTCTGTGATCGGTTGTCGTACCAGGTCGACGATGGTCATCGTCTGGCGCAAGCGTACGGAGCGGCTCTCGGATGTCAGGCGGCTGCCTTCGCAGGCGGAACAGTCGACCTCGCGCAACATCGACTTGTAGCGCGGCACCTGCCGTGCGACTTCGTCCACCGTGGGCAGAATGCCGGAATACCGCACCGACGAACCGTCGGGAAGCTCAATGCTCTGTGCGGGTGCACCGTAGAGCAGGGCTCTGCGGGCGTCGGCTGTCATGCGCCCCACCGGGGTTTCCAGATCGAAGCCCAGAGCGGCTCCCGTCGCCTTGAGGACCGTGTTCAGGGGAGAATCCTTGCTGATGGGTCCCCAGGCCTCGATGGCGCCCTGGCGCACGCTGAGTCGCCGATCCGGGATGAGGGCATCGCGATCCAGTCCCTCGCCGGTGCCGAGGCCTTCGCACACCGCACACATGCCCACCTGGTGATTGAAGGAGAAGCTCTGTGGCACGAGGGAGGCGAAGCTGCGGCCGCAATCCGGACAGGAGAAGCGTCGGCTGTAGCGTGCCTCCTCGTCGTCATCGGCGCCGGCGACGACGATTTCTCCGGCGGACAGTTCCAGGGCACGTTCGACGGCTTCGGCGAGACGTCCCCGGCCCTTGGCCGACACAGCGATACGATCGACTACAAGTTCGACACGATGGCGCAGGCGCTTGTCGAGTTCGAAGTCCTCTGTCAGGTCACGAACAACGCCGTCGATACGCACACGGGCGAAGCCGTCATTGCGGGCGTGGCGGAGTTGCGTTTCGTAGCCCTCGTGGCGCGTCGGGTCGAAGGGCGCCAGCAGCAGAATGCGCCGACCCTCCGGCATCGCCAGAATGCGATCTACCATCTGATCCACGGTCTGCGCGCCAGCCGGCACATTGCAGCGTGGGCAGTACTGCGTGCCGACCGTGGCAAACACTGCGCGTACGTAGTCGTAGACCTCGGTCACGGTACCGACGGTAGAGCGTGGGTTCTTGCTCGGGCTCTTTTGCTCGATGGCAATCGCCGGCGACAGGCCCGTGATGCGCTCCACCTTGGGTTTTGCCATCTGATCGAGAAACTGCCTGGCATAGGCAGACAGGGATTCGACGTAGCGGCGCTGGCCCTCGGCGTAGATCGTATCAAAAGCAAGACTCGACTTGCCTGAGCCACTGACGCCGGAAATGACCGTCATCTGATCCCGGGGAATACAGATGTCGATGTTTTTCAGGTTGTGCATGCGGGCGCCGATGACTTCGATCTGACGGATGGCTGTGGCCTGCACCGGGTGCGTGTCCTGCGTGGGGGCCTGCAGCGCCGGCCGCTGATCCGACGGCGACAACAGGTCGACCAGGATACGCCCGGTGTAGGAGGCATCGATCGTGGCAACATGCTCGGGACTGCCCTCGGCAACGACGAGACCACCTGCCGCCCCGCCTTCGGGGCCAATGTCGAGGATCCAGTCCGCCGTCTTGATGACATCGGTGTTGTGCTCGATGACGACGACCGTGTTGCCCGCATCTGCGAGGCGATGCAGGATGCCGAGAAGTTTCTCGATGTCGACGAAATGCAGCCCCGTCGTCGGTTCGTCCAACAGGTAGAGGGTGCGGCCCGTGGACTTGCGGCACAACTCCTTCGACAACTTCACCCGCTGCGCTTCACCGCCGGACAGCGTCGGCGCCGGCTGTCCCAGTTTGATGTAGCCCAGTCCCACGTCGTGCAGCGTCCGCAGGACGATGGCGATCTGTGGAATATTGGCGAACACTTCGAGGGCTTCGTCGACTTCCATATCCAGGACATCGGAGATGGAATAATCCCGGTAGCGTACCGACAGGGTCTCGCGGTCGAAACGCTTGCCAAGGCAGGACTCACACGTGACCCAGACATCGGCAAGGAACTCCATTTCGATGAGCACGGCGCCATTGCCGTCACAGGCCTCACAGCGGCCACCGCGCACATTGAAACTGAAGCGGCCCTGTTTGTAGCCGCGGATCTTGGACTCGGGCAGTTGCGTAAAGAGCTGGCGAATCGGTGTGAACAGGTCGGTATAGGTCGCCGGATTCGATCGAGGTGTGCGTCCGATCGGGCGCTGGTCGATACGGATGACCTTGTCGAGTTGCTCGACACCTTCGATATCGTCATGGTCTCCGGGTTCGGTCTGGGCTCGGTGCAGGCGGTTGTCGAGTTCTCTGAACAGGATGTCGTTGATGAGAGAACTCTTGCCCGAACCTGACACGCCGGTGACGCAGGTGAGAACACCCAGCGGGATGCTGACGTCGATGGTGCGCAGATTGTTGTGGCGCGCGCCGCGCACGGTGAGCCAGCGATCGTCCGCCGTGCGGCGATGCTCCGGTACCTCGATCCGCTGCTCGCCGGAGATGTAGCGCCCCGTCGGCGAACCACTGGCGGCGACCTCGAAGGGGGTGCCGCAAGCCACCACATGCCCCCCCCGATCGCCGGCGCCCGGGCCGAAGTCGACGATCAGATCCGCCTGGCGCATGGTGTCCTCGTCGTGCTCGACGACGATGACCGTATTGCCCACGTCCCGCAGGCGCTTCAATGTGTCGAGGAGACGTTGATTGTCGCGGTGATGCAGCCCGATGGAAGGCTCATCGAGGATGTAGAGCACACCCACCAGCCCGGAGCCGATCTGACTGGCCAGGCGAATTCGTTGGGATTCGCCGCCGGAAAGGGTGTGGGCACCGCGGTCGAGGGTCAGATAGCCGAGGCCGATATTGTCGAGTACGTCGAGACGACCACGGATCTCCTTGAGCGCATCCTCAGCGATGATCGTGTTCTCCGCCGACAGCTCAAGGCTGTGAAAGAACTGGCGACTGCCGTCGATGGGTAGTGATGTCAATGCCGGCAGCGTGGAACCGCCCAGCAGACAGCTGAGGGCCTCGCGCCGCAACCGGCCACCCTTACAGGTTGGACATGTCTCGGAGCGTGCATACTGACTGAGGTCTTCCCGCACCCGCGCGTTGGCGTGGTGCAGGCGCTCCTCAACGAACTTGAGCGCCCCCTCGAAGCGGTCATCGTGCGCCCAGGAATGACCGCTCTGGTTGGTATAGGTGAATTCGATCTTGCGCGTGCCGAGGCCGTGCAGGAAGCCCGTCGTTTGCGCCTTGGACAGGTCCTTCCATGGCGTATCCAGCGTGAAGCCCAGGTGTTCGGCGGCGCCTTCGTACAGATGCTGGCGCCAGCGGTTGCTCGAAATGTCCCCCAGGGGCTCGACGGCGCCCTGGTTGATGGTCTTGTCAGGGTCCGGCACGATGAGCCGTTCGCTCATGGAGACCTTGGTCCCCAGGCCACCACAATCCAGGCACATGCCTGCGGGATTGTTGAAGGAGAACATCTGCGGTGTCGGTTCGACATAAGAGATGCCACAGGCGGGGCAATCAGAATTGGCACTGAGCAGCCAGTCGTCGGCGCCATTCTCGTCGGTGACGATCAACGAGCCGCCACCGAGCCGCAGGGCGTTGTCGACGGCTTCGTCGAGGCGGGCCCGATCCTCGTCGCGCAGGATCAGTCGATCGATGACGACTTCGATGCTGTGGCGGCTGTAGCGGTCGAGCTCCGGCGGGGTATTGAGCGTCACGAGTTGCCCGTCGACGCGGGCCCGCAGGTAGCCGTCGCGCAGCAGCTCTTCGAACAGCTCGTGGTACTCGCCACGACGATTCTCGACGACGGACGCCATGATCTGGATGCTGCGCCCTTTGGGCAGCGCCGCGATTCGGCCAACGATCTGGTCACGTGTCTGGGCGACGATCTGGCCACCACATTCGACGCAGTGCGGCGTGCCGCAGCGGGCGAACAACACCCGCAGGTAGTCGTAGATCTCGGTGATCGTGCCGACAGTTGATCGCGGGTTGGCGCCTCCCGCCTTCTGCGAAATGGAGATGGTCGGCGCCAGACCGGAGATCTGATCGACGTCGGGCTTCTCCATCTGGCCGAGAAATTGCCGTGCGTAGGCTGACAGAGACGAGACGTAGCGTCGCTGACCCTCGGCGTAGAGGGTGTCGAAAGCCATGGATGATTTGCCCGAACCCGACACACCGGTAAAACAGATGAGCCGGTTCTTGGGCAGCTCGAGATCGACGTTCTTGAGGTTGTGAACGCGAGCGCCGCGCACGCGGAGCCAGCCGGATTCCATGAGCCCTCAGGGTGCGAGACGGTGTGAGTGGCCAAAAAGGGGAACATGGCAATCTACTCGGGGGGTGGTACGCGAGCAAGACGGGCGTCCCTCTGCAACTCGATTGACGCTCTGAGAAGGGCTGGCTATACTCGCCCGCCGAGACTCATTTTGACCATTTCAACAGGAAGGTCCGTTCATGATCAAGCTGGGTGCCAACACCGTTCTGTTCGCCGGGTACGACCTGGAAACGGCGCTGAAGCACATCTCCTGGGCGGGATACGACGGCGCCGAATTGTCGGCGATCAAGGGCATGTGTGAGCATCTCGATCTCGATCACTGGCGGACCCAGGCGGCCGACATCAAGGCCCTCGCCGAGAACTATGAACTGGCGCTGACGGCGATGGAGGTGGCCAGCCTGAATGAGGAGCGCCTCCTGCTGGCCTATGAGGCGGCAGCGGGCCTCGGCATCCCCGTGGTCAACGTTGGTCCCGGGGGCAAGTCCGGCAGCGACGATGACCTGGCGGCACAGATCGATCTGCTGGGGAAGATGTCGGAGAAGGCCCATGCCCACGGGGTGCGCCTCTGTGTGAAGGCCCACGTAGGGCAGTCGATCCACGATACGCCGACGACATTGAAGGCCATGGCACAGATCGATTCACCCGGATTCGGCATCGACATGGACCCGAGCCACATCTTCCGTGCCGATGGCGGAGAAGATGTGGTGGCGGCGCTGCGCGCCGTCGTGTCGCGCATGGGGCACGTGCACATCCGTGACTGTCCCGCCGCTGCGAAGGGGACCGAGGGTCCGCCCGGGCCGCCAGAGGAGCAGGCCTGTGGCCGAGGCGGCATCGATCTGGCCGGCTATCTCCGCGTCTTGCATGAAGCCCAAATCGATATCGCCGTGAATCTCGAAGTCATTGGCGCCAAGGACTACGAACTGTCGCGCGTGGCAACCATCGCCGCCGAAAGTCGCGGCTATCTCCATGCCTGTCTGAAAGCCGTTGGGGCGAGATGATGGATCCGCGACGGTTGTGTGTCCGCTGAGAAACAGCCGCTTTCGGTAGTTCTACCGCCCCGGCTCTTCATCGCCGCTGGTCTGCCGGCGTCGGCACAGGAGTTTCTCGACGGGACGGTGCAGAGCGTGGCCGCCCAGTGGCCGGCGACGGCTGTTCGCTGGACGGCCAGCGGCCATCACCATCTGACGCTGCGTTTTCTGGGCGATACAGAAGCGGCGCGGGTGCCGGCCCTGACACGGCTCGTGGACGGCATCGCCACGGCGGCGGCGCCTTTCCAGCTCAAGCTTGGCAGCCCGGGCGTGTTTCCTGCGAATGGACCGGCAAAGGTGTTGTGGATGGGGCTAAGGCCTGATGCGGGAGAAGCCCAACTCAGACTTCTGCAGCAACAGCTTGAGCGTGGCCTGCAGAATCTTGACTGGGCAGCTGAGACCCGGCCCTACCGGCCCCACCTGACCCTGGGTCGCGTGCGTGCCGGTCCGCACCAGCCCTTGCACGACTGGCACCGGGCGGCGGCGGCGGCGACCCATAGTTTTCGCGTGACCGAGATCCTGCTTATGCACAGCGAACTGCACCCCGCCGGCGCACGCTACAAGAGAGTGCATAGCGCGCCGCTCGTGGGCACGTGACAGGGACCTGGCGTCGGTGCCATCGCGGATCCGGAAACGGCAGGCACCGGCGGCAACCAACGGCGTAGCTGGATCAGACGACGAAGCTGGATCAAACGATTTCCCCTGTGGGACACACAAGGAGAGCAAGGATGGCTGGAAGACCGTGGGTGCTGGCGGAGACCAACTGGAAGGAAGTGGAGGCGACAGACTATGAGGTCGTCGTCCTGCCGTGGGGAGCGACGGAGGCGCACAACTATCACCTGCCGTACTCAACGGATGTGATCCAGTGTGATCAGGTGGCGACGGCTGCAGCGGCGCAGGCGTGGAATCGTGGGGCGAAGGTCATCGTTCTGCCCACGGTTCCTTTTGGCGTGAATACGGGCCAGATCGACATCAAACTTGACATCAATATGAACCCCTCGACGCAGTTGGCCGTACTGCGTGACATCTGCGACGTCCTCGAGCATCAGGGCATCCCCAAGTTCGTCATCCTCAATGGTCACGGGGCCAACGATTTCCGTCAGATTGTGCGCGAGCTCTGGCCGCAGTACGAAATGTTTCTGTGCACGCTGAACTGGTACAATTTCCTCGAGGATGGCATCTTCGACGATCCCGGTGACCATGCGGGAGAGATGGAGACCAGCCTCATGCAGCACTGTGCCCCGGATCTGGTGTTGCCCCTGTCCGAAGCGGGTGCTGGCGCCGAGCGGAAATTCCGTATCCCGGCATTACGCGACGGGCTCGTGTGGACGCAGCGCGACTGGGTGGCGGCGACGGCTGACACCGGCGTCGGCAACCCGGCAGCGGCGACGGCTGCCAAGGGCGAGCGCTGCCTGGAGCAGGTCAGCAGCCGCATCGCAGACTTTTTCGTTGATCTCGCCGACGCGGAACTCGACGATCTCTACGAAGCCTGAGGGCCTGGAGATAGCTGAGGGCCTGGAGATAGCAGTTGATTCACGCGGGCGTCGACATAGATTCAGGTGATATGAATTCTGCAGATATGGAAAACGACCACGAATCCGACAGCGACGCAGTCGCCGACGTCACCGCCGACGTCGGTGACGGCAGTCGCAGGCAGTTCATCCGTAAGCTCGCCTGGGTGGCACCGGTGATCGAAACGGTGCTGCTGAGCGACAGCGCTTTTGCCGGTGGCGACAACAGCCAGGCTAACAAGCCGCAGCGTCGGCAACAGCGCCGGCAAGTGTCACCACGCCCGGGTCAGGGCACTGCGCCGCCACCACCACCGGCTCCGAGCGGAGGGGGGTAACAAAGCAACATGGCCAACAACTTCACGGGCACCTCCGTCATCGTCACCGGTGGCGCCAAAGGCATCGGTCGCGGCATCTGTATGGGTTTCGCCCGGGCCGGTGCAGGCGTCCTGTGTGCCGACATCGATACAGCGGCAGGCGTCGAACTGGCCGCCGAGCCAATCAGCGGCAACGGCGAGATTCGCTTTCACCGAGCCGACGCGTCACGGGCGTCGGATTGCCAGACGCTGGTCGACATGGCGACCGAACTGTGGGGCGGTGTTGGTGTCGTCTGCAACAATGTTGGCATCCAGCCGACCGACTGCTACCTGCCGGCTCACGAACTCAGCGAAGACGCCTGGGATCGCATCATCAACGTCAATCTCAAGTCGGCGTTCCTCATGACGCGGGCCTGTATTCCCGGCATGATCACCCGCCGCAAGGGTGTCATCATCAACACCGCCAGCGTGCAGGGGCTGCAGTCGGCCAAGGGTGTCTCCGCCTATGCCGCCAGCAAGGGCGGTATCCTGTCGTTGACGCGACAACTGGCGCTGGAGTACGCAGAATATGGCATCCGCGTGCTGGCTGTGAACCCCGGCACGATCGACACCCCCCTCGTCGACGAAGCGCTGGCAGCCGTCGGTGGCGACGAGGCAGCAGCGCGTGTCCACATGGCGGCCCTGCATCCACTGGGCCGTATTGGACAGCCCGAAGACGTAGCCAACCTCGTCATGTTTCTCGCCAGTGACAGCGCCTCGTTCATGACGGGCGAAAATGTCTGCGTCGACGGCGGCCTCATGGCGCGCGGCTCGTGGGGGTGACTGCCGCACGCTGCAACGGTCGGGATTGAGCGACTCTCAAGGCGATCTCTTCGCACAACGCGTGTCCGCAGCAGTTCACCGCTCTTCCTCGATCACCAGCTGCTGGTCGGCGGCGATGCCGACGATGGTCTGCACACGCCCGTTCGGCCAACGGATCTCCAGCGTGTCGGCCTGTGTGTGGTCGCCGAGCCCGACAAGGAGACGCACGTCGTTGGAACCCATGTAACCGTAGCCTCTGCGGATCTCGCGGGTCTGCACGAGATCGCCGGCGACAACCCGCACCCTTGCGCCGATGGCGTCACGGTTGCTGACGGATCCACGAGCCGTGATACCCAGATAATGGCGGGCGTTGCCGCCGTCGTTGCGTAGCAGGGTGCATGTGGGTGACGCCGAGTCGGAGACGAAGATGTCCGTATCCCCATCGTTGTCATAGTCACCGAAGACGGCGCCGTGGCTGACGCGCTCCACGAGCAGACCCGGGCCACTGCTGCCGGTGACCTCCACGAAACTGCCGTTGCCACGATTGTGAAACAGCTGATTGGGCTGCTCGTACGACGTGGAGGGGTCAAACTCCTGCACATTGCTGTCGAGATGACCATTGGAGACGAAAACATCGAGCCAGCCGTCGTTGTCGTAGTCTAGAAACGCTGCCGTCATGCCCAGATAGGGCACACTCTCGGCGCCAAGGCCGACGGCGAAAGTGATGTCGCTGAAGAACCCCCCGCCCTCGTTCTGATACAGTGTGTTGGGCAGCCACTGGAATGTCGCGACGATGATATCGAGCAGACCATCGTTGTCGACGTCACCGATGTCGGCGCCCATGGCTGATTCTGCCACTCCCTCCTCATTGTAGGCCACGCCAGCAATGGCAGCCGCCTCGTCGAAATGGCCAGCGCCATCGTTGAGGAAGAGGAAATTCGGCTGCTTGTCGTTGGCGACAAAGAGATCGGCGTCGCCATCGTCATCCAGATCGCCAAAGACGGCGGCCAACTGCCGACCCGTACTATTGCGCAGTCCGGCCTCTGTGGTGATGTCGGTGAACAGCAGATCGCCGTCATTGCGGTACAACACACCAGACTGGCCGGAGTACGTGTTGGGTCCGCAGTACTCGCGTGCTTCACCGCGGAAACATTCTCTGGCACTGTCCGTCTGGAAATTCATGTAGTTGGCGACATACAGATCCAGGTCGCCATCACGATCGACATCAACAAACGTGGCGTGTGAGCCCCAGCCGCTGTCGCCGACAGCAGCTTCCGTGGTGATGTCACTGAAGCGAGCGGCACCATCATTCCGGTAGAAAACGTTGGCGCCATAGTTGCCAATGTAGAGGTCGGCGTCGCCATCGTTATCCGCATCACCTACGGCGGCGGCCATACCGAATCCTTCATCATCGGTGCCGCTTTCGCGGCTGAAGTCGCTGAACGAACCATCACCCATATTGCGGAACAAAGCGTTGGGCCCCGTCGGCCCGGAGTAGCCCGGCAGGGCAGCACCGTTGACGATATACAGATCCAACCAGCCATCGTTGTCGGCGTCGAAGAAGGCGGCACCCGACCCCACCGCTTCGGGCATGTATTTCTGTCCACTGGCGCCGTTGATATAGCGGAAGTCGATACCGGCGGCCTCTGTGACCTCGACGAAGCGGACGGTTTCGGCAGGGGTGGCGGGTGTGCTGCCTGCACAGACGGCTGCTACCAGCAACAGCACGACAGTGGATGGTCTTCGGTAGTCTCTTCTGATCATCGCATTCCTCGGGCCTCTTTCTCCGGATCAATGGGGCTCGCGTATTGCCAGCGTTGCTGCCGTCGGCCCGTGTACATATAAGTTCTTCCGGCTCGCCTATTCCTGGAGGGTGACAGCGTCGATCCGTTGAGAACCTTCGTTGCTGGTTGCGGTGCAGGTGGAACGGAACAAGTTTGCCTGGCCACTCGAAATGCATCGGGCAGGTTGTTACGATAGTGAATAAAGGCGACGTTTGGCGACCATGCTGCTTAGAAATTACAGGCCCCGGATGTGGCACCAAAGCCTCGTCGTCGTCGCTCTCCTTGCAGTCGTTCTCGCCTGCCAGGATGCGTCGCCGAATCCAGCCGGCACGAACGAGGCTCAGGGGGATCGCCTCATGGCCGAGGGGCGCTACGACGCGGCGGTCAAGGCCTACGAACTGGCAGTGCGCAGGCAGCCCGAGTCGGCAGACCGGCAACGAAAGCTGGCCGGCGCCTACGCCGCGGACGAGCGCCTGTCCGAGGCGGTCCGTGCCTACGAGGCGGCGATCTCCCTGCGGACGGACCACGCCAAAGCTCGAACCGAGTTGGCCATTCTGCTGATACGTCTCGACCGCTCCGATGAGGCCGTGGCCATGCTCGAGCGGGCCGTTGAACTAAGTCCCCGCTACGCCTGGGCCCATATGTCCCTGGGCCTGATTCACGCCAGCAAGGGGCGCTACGACGAGGCGCTGGTCGCCTACGGCCGGGCCATCGAAGCGCAACCGGACTACGGCGAAGCCTGGTACAATCTTGGCGAAGTACACTTGAAGAAACATGAGGAGGAGGCAGCGGCGCGGGCCTACCGTCAGGCCGTCGCCGCCGATTCAACGGTGGCAAAGTACCGCAACGGGCTGGCCACCACCTACCTTCGCCACCGCGACTATGCCGCAGCCATCGCTGAACTGCGGCAGGCGGTGCGCCTGGATTCGCTCTATGCGCGAGCCCGGTACAATCTGGGGAATGCCTTGCTGCGCACCGGCGAACGGGAGGAAGGGCGCCGGCAACTGGACCTGTACCGGCAACTCGAGGAAGAGGAACGCGGGATTACTGCCATGGAAAACACACTGCTTTCAACACCGGACCGGGTTGAGGTCTACCATGATCTGGGCATGGTGCACGCACGGCGCGGCGAGTATGAACAGGCGCGGAGCCGCTATCTGCAGGCTCTTGCACGGGACTCCAGCTTCGCCCCCTCGCATCACAATCTGGGCAATATCGACTTGCGCCAGGGGCACGTCACCGAAGCGATCGAACGGTTCCAACGCGCCCTGCAGGCCGACTCCACGTACGTACTTTCTTATCTGGCCCTCGGCAATGCGCAGATCCGCGCCGGACAAACGGTGCAGGCGCTGGAGAGTTATCGCCAGGGCCTGCGGGTCGACCCCGAAAACCCCCGGCTTCGGCGCAACGCCGCGATGGCGCAGCAGATACTCACCGCGGGCAAGGCCCGGGGCACGGCACAATGAGATTCGGGCTGATCCGTGCCCTGACATGGGCTGCTCTGGTTGCTGGCCCTGCAACAGCACAGACCGATCCTCCCAGGTCCCTGCACGCGGGCTCGCGGGAGATGGTCGCCTATCTGGCTGGGATCGCGCGCACCTCCGATCCCGTTGTCAACGTGTACATGAATCGCGCGAGGGCGGCAGGCATCAGCACTCTCTTGCGGCAGGATCTGGCCCCGGCGCAGGAACTGCAACTGCGTGTCAAGATCGCCACAGAGCTCCTGCAAGGCGGGCAGACAGAAGAGGCGATCGCGCAGCTGGAATACGTATCAGCCGAAATCCGGCGACGCCAGGTGCCTGTCGACGAGAGCTATCATCACAGGCTGCGCGATCTTCTCGGCATCGCCTGTCTCCGCCTTGGCGGCGAGGAGAACGGGATGCCCCCCCACTCGTGGATCTTCCCGATGGGACCGGACAAGGCGACGAACCTGCCTGCGGGTCCAATGGCAGCCATCCAGTACTACGCCACAAATCTCAAGAGCAAACCGGAAGATCTGGCCACCCGCTGGCTGCTCAATACCGCCTACATGACGCTGGGGCAGTACCCTGATAAAGTCCCCGATTCCTGGCTGATCCCCCCTGCTGTGTTCGCCTCCGAATATGACATCGGCCTGTTCCACGACGTTGCCGCCGCCGCCGGCGTCGATGTCGTCGGCCACGCGGGAGGCAGTGTCGTGGATGATTTCGACGGTGACGGCTGGCTCGACATCGTCGCCTCTTCACGTGGCTTGCGGGACCAGTTGCAACTGTTCCACAATGCCGGGGACGGAACCTTCCCAGAGCAGACCGCCCAGGCTGGTCTGCTCGGGCAGTTGGGCGGCCTCAATCTGGCGCATGCCGACTATGACAATGATGGCGACCGCGATCTGCTCGTCCTGCGCGGAGCCTGGATGGGAGAGGAGGGGCGCCACCCGAATTCACTGCTGCAGAACCAGGGCGCGGGAACTTTCGAAGATGTCACGCGGGAAACCGGAATCTTCTCATTGCACCCAACACATTCCGGCGCCTGGGGGGACTACGACAACGACGGCAGGCTCGACCTGTTCATTGGCAATGAATCAAGCCCGGCGCCGCGCCCCCCCCATCCTTGTGAGCTGTTCCACAACAATGGGGACGGCACCTTTTCTGATGTCGCCGCAGAGCTCGGCGTCGATGACATCGGCTTTGTCAAAGGGCTGGTCTGGGGCGACTATGACAATGACGGCATGCTTGACCTCTACGTCTCGCACCTCAACGGCGACAACGTGCTGTACCACAACGACGGTGACGGTTTTCACAACGTTGCCGAGGCAGCGGGGGTGCGCGAACCCTATGTCAGCTTTCCCACCTGGTTCTGGGACTACGACAACGATGGCTGGCAGGATATCCTTGTGGCCGGTTTCGACATGGCTGCATTGGACGACATGGCGGCGATCTACCTGGATCGGCCCTTTGGCGCCGAATACCCGCGTCTCTATCGCAATCGGGGCGACGGCACATTCGCAGATGTCACAAAGCAGACGGGTCTGAATCGCGTCATCCTGCCGATGGGGGCCAACTTCGGCGATCTCGACAATGACGGCTGGCTCGACGCCTACTTCGGTACAGGCATGCCGGATCTGCGGGCGTTGCTGCCCAATCGCATGTTCCGCAATGCCGGGGGGGAGCGCTTCCAGGACGTGACGACCTCCGGCGGCTTCGGCACGCTGCAGAAGGGGCACGGTACTTCCTTCGCCGATCTGGACAACGATGGTGACCAGGATATCTATCAGGTCCTGGGTGCCGCCTTCGAGGGAGACGTCTACCGCAACGCGCTGCTGGAAAATCCAGGGCATGGCAACCACTGGATCACGCTCATGTTGCAGGGGGACCGTGCCAACCGCGACGCCATCGGAGCCCGCATCCGGATCCGGGTGGAAACGGTCGGAGGCCAGGCCAGGGATATCTACGCCACCGTTGGCAGCGGCGGCAGTTTCGGCTCTTCCCCCCTGCGTCAGGAGTTGGGTCTGGGAGATGCGGCGGAGATCAAACTGGTGGAGATCACGTGGCCCGGCAGCAGCAAGCAGCAGCGCTTCGAATCATTGGAGATGGATCGTGCGTATCGGCTCCTGGAAGGGGATCCTGCAGCGCAGGGCGTGGCCCTGCGACGCTTCGCCCTGTCCCCCGGCGACTAACGCGCCAGCACCGGCCTGGTTGCCATGAACTGGCGGGTCGCCTCTGCATAGATGCCGATGAGATGCTCCGGCATTGTCGGCCGATCCATCCCGGTGGCGGTCTGCACGCGGGTTGTTTTGTCCTGCCGCCCCGGCATATGACAGTCGATGCAATTGTCGCTGATGGCGGGACCCAGTTCAGGTTCCATCCCACAGTCCTGGGTGTCGTGGCATTCGAGGCAGCGGCCGGAAAAGATCGCCCGCTCTCCGCGTTCCGGCGCATGCGGATTGTGGCAACTGACGCAGGTCATATCGTCACTGTGCTGAAAACAGGCAGACAGGCTCAGTCGGGCCACCTGATTGTTGCTGTGCACACCGATCCGGTTCTGCACGTCATCGGCTTCGGGCTCGATGTACTCGTTGAGAGGGGCACCCGGCCGGTAGGTGAAGGGCAGGCCACGCTTGATGCCTGGTCCTGAGTGGCACTGCGCACAGATTTCGATCGAGCGCTGACGCCCCAGCCTGCCGGGGTGCGTGATAAAGAGAGCCTCTTCTCTGTCGGGGTTCTGCGCCTGAAACGCTGCGTGTCTGGCCCCCGGACCATGGCAGCGTTCGCACGAGATTCCGAGCAGGAAGCCATTCTGACCATAGACGTTGCGCTCATAGGAGTCTGCCTCAAAGTACGTGGCGTGACACTCCATACAGCGTGGTCCGACAGGACGGTCGAAGATCGCCTGGCCGTCGAGGTACCCCGGACTGTTGATCCATTTGCCGCTGGCCGCCCAGTAGGAGATCGGTAACTGGTAGAGCCGATCCCCCTTCCAGTACAGATAGGTCTGGCCGATCTTTCCCGAACCCGTGACAACGTCGATGCGCTCGCT
>CALFPI010000052.1 GCA_937919035.1 uncultured Gemmatimonadaceae bacterium | reverse complement strand
CAGGAGACCGACTGCAGATCCTCAACGCCGGGCGTTGTGTCAGCCGCCAGAAAATGCTTGGTCACCTTGTCGTCGAAGCGCCCCATGCCGGTTTCTGCCAACGTCATGCGCGAGAAGCTCTCGGCGTTGTCACGCGTCGTCTGCCGGATCGCCTCGATGATCTGCTTGCGCAACGCCAGCGTGCCGGCAATCAGCGTCTTCTGCGCACGATCGGCGGCGGCAACCGCTTCGTCCGCCGTGGCAAACAGACCTGTGCCTGTGCCAGCTCCTCGCGGATAGGCTGAGGCAATCGGCGCGGCTGCGCCGCCACCAACAACCTGCTGCACAACTTCCTCGACGATACGGCGGACGTGATCTTCGTTTATTTGGGCCACGATTCAGTCGTCTTTCGTCAGATCCCGATGCTGCCCTTGAGATTCTCAATCGGCCGGGCAATGACGTGTACGCTGCGCAGTTCACCGACCCGTTGGGCCGCCTCGGCACCAGCATCCACAGCAGCCTTCACCGCTGCCACATCACCCTCGACCATCACACTCACAAGACCCGAGCCGACTCGCTTCTGGCCGGCGAAGGTCACATCCGCCGTCTTCAGCATCGCGTCCAGTGCCTCCACCGCCGCCGCCAGCCCCCGCGTCTCAATCATGCCCAGTGCACTCATCTGCTACACCCTTTCAGAGACGCAACAATTGACTGACCGTATCGATTCGCTTGCGAATCGAGGTCGACAGGCGCCGGGTCTGCGCCGATTCGTGAATCACCGATCCGCGCCGCCCGCGTCTCAATCATGCCCAGTGCACTCATCTGTTGGTCCTTCTCAGAGTTCGTTCAGCCATTGTTGCTGTCCAGGAAGAGCCCCAGCATCTGTCCGTCAGGACGAGCGATCACGTGGCGGGTGATGACCTCGCCGACGCGCTCGGCTGCTTCGGCACCTGCCGCAACAGCCGCCTGTACACTGCCAACATCGCCGGTAACCAGAACCGTGATGAAACCGCCCCCGATTTCCACCACTTTTACAAGTTCAACATCGGCCGCCTTTTCCATCGCGTCCGCTGCTTCCAGGACTCCGGTGGTACCGCGACACTCCACCATACCCAGAGCTCGGACACCCTCCACTGAGCCGCCGCCGTTGGTCGGAATCAGCACACTCAGACCATTGTGTGGGCGCGCGATCACATGCACCGCCTTCACCTCAACCACCTTCGACGCTGCCTGGGCGCCGGCGTCCACCGACGCCTTTACGGCGGCCACATCGCCGCGACAGAAGACCGTCGCCATGCCCGAGCCGACTCGGTCCCACCCGGCCAGTTCCACTCTGGCAGCCTTCACCATCGCATCTGCGCCGGCAATGATACCCGTCAGGCCCGTTGTCTCCAGTATTCCCAGTGCCTCAGCCATTACTCAACCGTTCCTGTATCATCGGCGTCGGACGCCGTGGTGAAGTTCGGCGTCAGTCGCCGTTGTTGAATTTGTCGATGCAAACCTGATCCGCTCGCCCAATAATGACCGCGTCTGCAGGGAGGATCGTGTCGAAGGCGTTACAGGCCTCTCGTGACACCTCGACAACGACGACATCCCCATCTTTCATGGCCTGCCAGGTAACACTGACCTCTGGCTCGCCGACAGGTTGCAGGGCGGCATTGATATCCTGGATCACATGCAAGGTCTTGTCGCGGTAGGCCTCCAGCGCCCGGGACAGTACGACATGACCGACAACACGCGCCAGTTTCATGCGTCCGCCTCGTCGAGAATACCAACGATGACGCTGCGCAGGGGTGGATACTCGAGGCCCGTGACGTCGCTGGCGGCAGCACCGGAATCGGAAACCAGAACCCGGCACCCCGTACCCGCACCAATTGCGTCGACTGCCAGTTGGAGGCCACCGGCACCCCCGTCCCCATCATCAACGATGAGAATCCTTCTTCCGCCCAGGGCCGGATGGTGCTCTGTCGCCACGACGGTACCAACCACAGTACAGATCCTCATGCTGCCAATGCCTCAGCTGTTACGTGCTGTCCAAGAGCCGTGACCGAATCGACAATGCCGACGATCAGAGCATCTACCGGGACATGGCGCATGTCTGCCGCCTGTCGAGCCGAACTGCCCTGGACAACAAGGACCAGCTCACCCTCGCCGGCACCCACGGGGTCAAGAACGACCATGTGTTTCCGGGTGAAAATAATGCCATCCGAGTCCAGGCTGAGCAACTCAACAAGAAGCAACTTATGCCCCTGAAGGTTGTCCACTTTGGCAGAGGCCACAGCCTGACCCTTCACACGTGCCAGAATCACCCGTTCATCTCCTGCGTCATACGGCCACCGCCGGCTCGTGTAATGCCAGGCGGTCGAGGCCCATTGCGATCTCTTCCGGGCCATAGCCATAAAACCCGGCGATCCTGGCAAGAACATCGTTCATCACCACATCGGGGCAACTGGCCCCCGAGGTCAGGGCGATTCGAACGGGCAGGTTCGAGGGCATCCAGTCTCGTGTCTCGACGTATTCCCGACGGTGTATATCAAAATGCCGGATACAGTCTGCAGAGCGCAATTCGTCTGCCGCACTAATCAGGAAGCTGGGCATGACCTGCTCACAGATTTCGACCAGATGGGCCGTATTGGAGCTGTTGTAGCCACCGACGATGACGGCCAGATCAGGCTCGGCATCCAGCAGGGCTTTGGTCGCGTTCTGGTTCCAGTTGGTCGCATAACACAGAGTATCGTTGGTATCGGCGAAATGATGACCCAGATCTTCTGCCCCGTACCGTTCCAGCAGGGCGTCGCGCAGGACATCAGCGACCTCTGTGGTCTCCTCGGCGAGCATTGTCGTCTGATTGACCACGGCGACCCGCTGTAGATCGGTCTCCGGATCAAAACCCTCCGACCACTTGCCGGAGAATTGCGCGCGGAATAGCTCGAGACTCATCCGCCCGGCAATAAAGTCGGCTACCTGATGGGCCTCCGCCCGATTGAGCACAACAAGAGTCTTGCCGTGTTCCTTGGTATGCGAATGTGTCGCCTGAGTCTCTTCGTGACGGAATTTTCCGTGGATGATGATCGTGTAACCTTCGCGACCCAGCTCTACGCCACGGTCCCAGACCTTTGACACGAACGGGCAGGTCGTGTCGAAATCCCGGCGAAATTCCTCTGTCGTCGTATCGATGCCGCTGCGTTGCAGGGATTGTTCGATCTCAAGGGTCGTGCCGAACGCGGGGATCAGGACCACATCTTTCGAGGAGATCTCACTCTCCTTGATGCGGCGTTCGCCATCGCTGTCGTGGATGAAACGGATGCCCCGTTGCTCCAGATCCTCGTTGACGAGAGGATTGTGAATGATCTCACTCAGGAGGCTGATCTCGCGATCCGGGTGCCGCTCCAGCGCCGAGAATGCCATATGGATCGCACGCTCGACACCAAAACAGAAGCCGAAGTGACGCGGTACCAGCACTTCGAGGGCGCCCACTGTCAGTACCGTGGGCTGCAACGAACGCTTGCCCTCGTCCTGACGGAAGTCCTTGATACGCTGAATTACCGGCCCGGAGTAGTGGTTGGGCACGCGGTCGAACTGCTTGAAGGCCATGGCGCGAGAATCTAAGCAACACCCGGGGGGTGTCAATCTGACTATATTGCGACGCGATGCGTCAGATTTCTCAGAAATTTCCCGTCCACGTCCAATGCCACAGGAGTCGCCGATGACAACAGCCATCGCCCTGCTCAGCGGCGGCCTGGACAGTTGCGTGGCGCTGGCCCAAGCGGTGACCCGCTACGGTCCGCTCACCGCGATGTTGCATGCCACCTACGGTCAACGGACGGCGGCGCGCGAACGCCAGGCGGCTCATGCCATTGCCGACCACTACGGACTGCGGACACGACTCGTTGTTGATCTGACCTGGCTGCGCGACATGGGTGGTTCGAGCCTGACAGACACCACTCTGCCCATCCCCGGCGCTGACGACGATCAGGCCGTTCCGAGTACGTATGTGCCCTTTCGCAATGCGACGCTTCTGGCTGTGGCCGTCGCCTGGGCCGAAGTTCTGGGTGCTGGCGAGGTTTTCTGTGGGGCACACGCCGCAGATTCGGCCTACCCTGACACCCAGCCAGCGTTCTTCTCAGCCTTCAATGAACTCGTGCGGCAGGGTACGCCTGCCACGACCCGTATCGACGTCCAGGCCCCCCTGCTGCATCTGGACAAGGCGAGTATCGTTCGCCACGGCCAGGAACTGGGCGCACCGCTGCATTTGACCTGGTCGTGTTACGAACGGCAGGATCAGCCGTGCCGTCGCTGCCACAGTTGCCACCTACGGGCCCGAGGCTTTGCTGCAGCGGGCATCACCGACCCCGCCGGAGCTCATGGCTCCGATCCCTCCTGAAGAGACCACAGATGCTCATTGGATACGTCAGCGACGAACGCTACGTCGCTCTGCCGGACACTCAGCTTGAGTTCATCAACGAGCGGGGCTCAACCGAAGTTCGGTCCAGAGCCTCGGGGGCCATATACGCTGATCTGCCCCCCGGACCGTACGAGGTCGTACTGGCCCGTTCCGGCTACGGCTCCAAACGTGTCCGCATGAACGTCATCGACGGGCGGCCGTATCAGTTCCGCCTGCTCGCCGATTGCCTGCTCGGTTACGCCTGGCCACGCTGCGTACAGTCTGGGGCACGTGCGGAGTTCCGCGTGCACAGTCACAAGGCCTACAAGCTGGAACTCTTCCGCTACGGCATCAACAAGGAATTCATCCAGACGATCGGTTGGTACGACGAGCACGGCCCACGCGCCACGGTGCAACTGACCCCGGACGGCGATTACACACAGACCGGCATTCAATGGAACCGTTTCGGTTACGCCAGCCCGGCACACAAGCAGTATCAGACCGCACCAGAACGCTCCGGACTCTATTATTTCCACGCGAGCACCGCCGACGGGGACTTCTTTTCCTTCCCGTGGGTCGTGGCCCCGGCACAACCCACGGCGCCGATCGCGGTCCTGGCCAATGACATGAACTGGAACGCGTACAACAATTTCGGCGGTCGCAGCAACTACATTCACCCGGATCGGTTCCCGCCGACGCCGACGGTCAATGCCCGACTGGAACTGAATCGCTACACCAACCCTGAACACGTCAACTACAACGTCGAGGACTACGCACCCCTGTCCTTCGACCGCCCCGAGCCGATCAACCACATCCCTCTGCACGTGCAGTCAACCGATCCCATCGAAGGCCGTGCTGCCTGTCACGTGGCCGAGGCCGAGTGGCGCTACCTGGCCTGGATGGAGCGCGAAGGGTTCGCCTACGATCTGTGGTCTGAGAGTCAGCTCCACAAGGGTGCGCTGAAGCTCGACGATTATCGTGTGCTCGTGATCACGACCCATCCGGAGTACTGGTCGGAAGAGATGTATTTCGGCGTCAAGAAGTGGGTCTTCGAGCGTGGCGGGCGCCTGCTCTACCTGGGGGGCAATGGCCTCAACTGCAAGGTGGAGTTCATCGACGAAACGACGATGAAGGTGTGGAACGGCGACGCCCGGGAGCAGGAGCGGCGCGGGGCGGAAAGCCGCTTTGCTCTCTACGCAGAATCCGAAGCCAACCTTCTCGGTGTTGTCTTTACCCAGGCTGGCATCATGACCGCC
>CALFPI010000051.1 GCA_937919035.1 uncultured Gemmatimonadaceae bacterium | reverse complement strand
TGAAAGACGTGGCGATCGACACCCAGGGGCAATTCGACAACACGATCGGCAGCCAGCCCGAAGTCGAGCATTTCGTCGGTCGTGTATGGACTGTTGGTGAACAGCGTACGGGCGCCGCGCAGGATCCGTTGCAGGAACCGGCCAAACCACGGCGGCCCGGCGAAAGTCTCGCGGGTTTCGCCGCCGTAGACCCAGACATCATACGAGTGTCCTGTCAGGCGCTGATAACACCAGGCCAGTGGCCCGGCACGTACCACCTGTCCGGCGATAAACAACTGAGGTCGATGGCGCACAGTCCAGAACGTCGTCCAGATGGCGCCGAGCAGGAACGTCAGCGCCTTGCCGACAGGGTTGTCGAACATCCGTCCGGATGGGGCGGGGAAGCGGATTGTGCGCACCGGATGCGCGGCGTCGAAGGCGGCTGCCCCGGGGCCATCCGGCGCCAGGATTACGCAGTCGGTGTGTCCCGCCAGTCGCCAGAAGCGCGCCAGAACAAGGGCAATACCCCCGACGGTGGGCGGGTAGTCGAAGGTGACGAGCAGAGACCGTATCCCACGCTCAGGCTCTGCGGGCAAGGCTATTTTCTCCGGTCCAGAGCGGCGCGTACGCGGCTGACGAGGCCATCGAGGGAGAATGGTTTCTGCACGAGATCATCTGCTCCGGCGAAATCCTCGAGGCGCGTCGGAAATCCGGTGATGATGATGATCGGTAGCTGTGCAGATATCGCGCGCAAAGCCTGCAAGGTTTCCAGGCCCGACATGCGCGGCATGGAGTGGTCGAGAAGAACCAGGTCTATCTCCTGCTGATGCTGACGGAACAGCTCCAGCCCGGAGGCGCCATCGGCAGCCATCAGCGTGCGGAAACCGCGGCGCTCCAGCATCCGCATGGCCGTGTGGCGGACCATCTCTTCATCGTCAATCACGAGGATCGACTCGTTGCCCTGATCACCCGGCATCGCAATAGCGTTAACTTGCTTTGCGGCGACGGCACCCGCCGCGGGCAAGTACATGTCAAAGCAGGCGCCCGCCCCCGGCGCACTGTCGACCTCGATCCAGCCACCATGCTCCTGCACGATACCCAGGGCCGTGGACAGACCCAGGCCGGTGCCTTTGTTGACATCTTTCGTGGTGAAGAAGGGCTCAAAAATGCGCTTGCGTGTGGCCTCGTCCATCCCTGGCCCATTGTCCCGCACCCGCAGCAGAACGTAGGCCCCGGCGACGGTGTCCGGCGGCACGCGCTCGCCAGCCATGGTCACGCGGCGGCCCTCCATGCGAACCGCCGGTGCATCGATGTGACCTGACTCCAGCGCATCCCTGCTGTTGATGCAGAAGTTCAACAGCACCTGTTCCAGCTGCATGCTGGAGCCAAGTACCGCTGGCAGGTCGGTTTCCGTTTCGACGTCGATGTTGATAAGGCGGCTGAAGGTGCGCCGACAGATGGCTTCGACATCGTGAAGAATCGCCTCAACGTTGACGGACTCGAACAGCGGCCGTTGCGGGGCCTGGCGCGAATAGACCATCAACTGCTGCACCATCTGGGCGGCACGATACCCCGTTTCCAGCGCATTGCTGACCAGATGCCGGACCTCCGGGGGGGCGTCCATGCGAGCCAGATCGAGATTGCCGGTGATGGCCTGCAGCATGTTGTTGAAATTGTGGGCAATGCCCGCGGTCAACTGACCCACCGCTTCCATCTTCTGAGACTGCTGCAGCTGGTGTTCCTTGGCGGCCAGAGCCTGCAGATCGGCCAGGCGCCTGTGACCCTCGGCCATGACGTTGGCGAATTGACGCAGGACATCGATGTCGTCGGCGTCAAAGGCCTCGGCCTTGGTACTGTTCATTGCCAGGGTGCCTGTCACAAAGGGCACGTCGACGACGGACTGGATCCCTGCCTGCAGCAGATTCGGGCTGTCGCCGCCAAGCTGCATCTGCGCCGCTGTGGCGCGGTAACAGGGCTCCCCGGAGCGCAGGGCCTCAGCCACGGGTTTCGGCAACTCGCGATCTCTGACTTCGTCGCTGACACCGAGGCCTGAACTGAAGGAGTGCATCCTGCCGTCGGTGACCAGATTGATGCCGCAGGCACTGTAGTCGATGAAGGCGCGCAGTTTCAGCCGCAGCGATCGTACGACGCGGCTCCAGTCTTCTTCGCTCTGCATCTGCAGGATCTCGGTGCGCACCTCCTGCACGGCGAGACCGATGCGGGCCTCGTGTTCCCGGCGCTGGATCTCGCGATACAGACGGGCGTGCTCGATGGCGACGGCCACCTGGTCGAGCACGGGGCCCATGGCCTCGATCCGCTGCTCAACTGTGGACCGCATCTGGGGCAGACTGCCTGTGGACAGGACGGCGACAACACGGGTGCCACGCTTGACTGGAATGAAGTAACAGACACGCTCTCGCTCGGAGGCAATTTCCACGCGGGTGTCAAAGCGCGGATCCTCTCCCGTGGTGATGATGAGCTCACCCGTCCTGGCCACTTCCGCCATGATGTTCGGGTCATCGAGATCGTAGCGCAGACCGACGACGTTGGCAGAGGCACGCAGCGCCGAGCCCGGCACGACTTCACCTTCGCCACTGAGTTCATGTACGAAGGAGCGGACGACCTCAACCGAGTGGCTCTCTTCGTCCACGAGAGACAACGTCATGCTGCGGAAGATCCCAGCCGTGACGATCTCACGGGTGATCGTCTCGAGAATCACCTCCAGATCCAGAGAGGCCAGCACCAGATGTCCGATCGTGCGAAAAGTGGCCAGCAGTTGCAGAGATTGCTCGAGTTGACGCGACTGCTCGACGGATTCGGTCACCTCTTGACGGACAATGAGGGCGCCAATGACCTGACCTTCGGCATCACGCACGGCCAGCAACTGCATATCGTGCAGTCCCTCGCGCCCGCTCCCATCATGTTCGACGCGCCGCCACTGTTCCGGATCGCCGCCGGCAAGAAAGTCGAGGATCGCCTGCCGGCCCAGTTGTGGATCGTGCTCGCCGGAGAACTCCCACACCGGCCGACCGATCCGGTCTTCCCGCTGCAGTGGGATATGGAAGTGCCGTGCCAGTTCGATGAAAGCGTCATTGACGTCGACGATGATGCCGTCGACGTCGATGAGGGTTGCCGGCATCGGCATGGCGGCAAAGACGCCGGGATGGTGCGAGCCTCGAATGGTCATGGGCGCCGACTGGAGGAATTTTCGCATGTGCCGATAGCTAGGCAGTAGCCATTCTGTTGCACCGAACAAAGAGCGAGGTGGAGCATGGACAACGAAACTTTCTCCTGGGCCAAAGCGGCGGCTGTCGGGATTTTTCTACCGATGGTGATCAATCTGCTCGTGCTGATGACGTATCTCATCGGCGCTTCCTGAGCCCTAACGCACACCAAACTCCGCCTGAAAGGCCGCCCAGATCCCCTCTGGGACGATCGCTGTGGCCGCCTCGAAGGCCTCCTCCACCTGCTGCTGATTGCACGGCCCCGCCATGGCGATGCTCTCCACCGGGGCGGCCAGGCAGAACTGCATGGCCAGATGCCGCAGGTTCACCCCATGCTGGCCACACCATGCCCACATTCGATGGGTCACAGGCTCGCCCTGTCGCGAGGGGAATTTGCGCCGTTCGTCCTCCTCGTCCGGTTCCAACCCGGTGAGCAGACCCATACCGAATACACTGGCGAGAATCACCGCAACTCCGTGACGTTGCGCGTCCGGAAAGATCCCCTCCGCCGCAGACTGAACGACCAGATTGTAATCGAGGTACGTCAGGACAATGTCGATATTCCCTGTTGCCATGGCACGGCGATGGAAGGCGTGACTACGTACCCCAAGTCCAACGTGCCGGACGATGCCTTGTTCCTTGAGCCGCAGCAATTCGTCCAGGGCGTGATCGGGCGCCAGCGGTTGTTCGATGTCAGACGGGTCGTGGATCAGGACCGAGTCGAGGTAGTCTGTGCCCAGCAGCTTCAGCGAGTTCTGCACACTCCAGCGCGTTGCCTGGGCCGAGTAATCGCCGCGCCGCTCCGGGTGGGTGCCTGCCTTCGTCTGCAGATACACCCGGTCGCGCCAACCATCAGCCAGGGCCAGGCCGACACGCCTTTCACTCTCCCCGTACCCGGGTGACGTGTCAACGTAGTTGAGGCCCAGTTCGATCGCACGACGTACGCCGGCAACCGTCTCTGCGTCGGAACTCTGCCCGCCGCCAAAGAAGGCACAGCCAAGACCGAGGGCCGACGGCGTCATGGCCGTCCGGCCGAATCGCCGTCGCGGCAGCCGGGACAGGCCCGTACTCATCGGCATGGTTGCAATCCCCGCGTGAAAGGTTGTAGCCGAAAACAGCGCGTCGAAGTGTTGTTACCCATCATGGCGCAACAATGAAGCCTATCGCATTGCTATGCGCCAGATAGATGACCAGCTTATGGCATCTGTCGTCGACGACCCCTCCCCGGCCAGCAAAGGAACGCTTCATGCGGTCACATCTTCCACGTATCTGCGGATTCTCCTTCCTTCTGCTCGTTGCGAGCCTGTGCGGCTGTGCAACCGGGGCGCCACGAGCGGTGCTGAAAACGGGTGGGCCGTCGGCAGATGCCGGCGAAGGCGATCGCCAGCTCACCGTCGATCCTGCCGTAGTGATCGGTGTCCTCGACAACGGCATGCGCTATGTCATCCGGGCAAATTCCAAGCCCGAGAAGCGCGCGGAGTTGCGCCTGGCTCTGGACGTGGGATCGATCCTGGAGACCGACCAGGAGCAGGGCCTGGCGCACTTCGTCGAGCATATGGCCTTCAATGGCACGCGCCACTTCGCCAAGCACGAACTGCAGGACTATCTCGAACGGGTGGGCCTGCGTTTTGGCGCCGACCTCAACGCCCACACCAGTTTCGATGAGACGGTATACAAACTCAGCGTACCCACGGACTCGACGCAGCTCATGGAGACGGCCCTGCAGATCTTCGAGGACTGGGCGCACGGCGTGAGTTTCGACGACCTGGAGATCGACAAGGAACGGGGCGTCGTCATCGAGGAGTGGCGCCGTGGACAAGGCGCCGATACGCGTATGCTGCACGAGCAGTGGCCGACGCTTTTCACTGCGTCCAAGTATGCCCGGCGGCTTCCCATCGGGCAGAAGGTGGTACTGGATACGTTCCGGCATGAGGAACTGCGTGGCTTCTACGACAAGTGGTACCGCCCAGACCTGATGAGCTTTGTCGCAGTGGGCGACTTCGAGCCGGCGTACATGGAGAGCCTCATCGTTGCCTATCTCGGTCGTGTCCCGGCGGCGCCAATACCAACGGTGCGTCCCGAGTCGCCTGTGCCGGGTCACGAGGAGACTCTGTTCGCCATCGCCATGGACCCGGAAGCCACACAGAACAGGGTGCTCGTCTATCACAAGCAGGATCGGTCCGCTGGCCTCACGGTTGGCGCCTATCGCCACAACATCATGGAAAGCCTGTACCATGGCATGCTCAACCGGCGGCTCTACGAACTGACGGTCCAGGCAGAGCCACCCTTTCTGGGGGGCTACTCCGGTATTGGCATGTCCGTGCGCACGAAGGAGTTTCAGCTTCTGGGTGCGGCCGTCGAGAACAACGGCTTTGAGCGGGGCCTCAAGGCTCTGCTCACGGAGGCGTCGCGCGTTGCCCAGCACGGATTCACCCCCACCGAGCTGGCGCGGCAGAAAAAACAGATGCTGCGCGGCATGGAGCAGCTTTTCCGTGAGCGGGACAAACTTCAGTCCTCTGGCTTTGCCGCCGAATACATCCGCCACGTGTTGGAAGACGAACCGATACCCGGCATCGAGGCCGAGTACGCACTCCACCAACGGTTGTTGCCGACGATCACTCTGGCAGAAGTCAATGAACTGGCCCAATCCTGGGCGGGAGGCGCCAACCGCGTCATCACCGTCAATGCCCCGGAGAAGGAGGGTGTTGGCGTGCCCACACAGACCGATCTTCTGGCCACCTTCGAGGCCGTGGAAGGCGTCAGCGTCGCACCGTATGTCGATGAGGGCGAGGATCTGCCTCTGCTGCCGGATGAGCCCACACCCGGGCGTATCGTCGGCCGCGAAGAGATTGAGGCACTGGGTGTCACGATCTGGGAGCTGTCGAACGGTGCGCGTGTGGTGCTCAAGCCAACAGATTTCAACAACGACCAGATCCTGTTCTCCGCCTACAGTCCGGGGGGGCACTCGTTGGTCGCGGACGAAGACTTTGTTGCCGCCGCCCTTTCCTCGTCTGTCGTTACCCAGGGGGGGCTGGGGAACTTCGATCAGGTGGCCCTGATGAAGTGGCTCAGTGGCCGCGTCGTCGGTGTCAGTCCCTACGTTGGCGAATTGCACGAGGGCCTGTCGGGATCGGCATCACCCCAGGATGTGGCAACGATGTTCCAGTTGATCCATGGCTACTTCACCGCGACCCGTACCGACAGCGTCGCCTATGCCTCCTTCCGCAAGCGTCTGGAGGCGATGGTCGAGAATCGCAATTCCCGCCCGGAGACGGCGTACGGAGACACGATTCAGGTGACGATGGCCCAGCATCATCCTCGCGCCCGGCCCTGGTCGGAATCGATGCTGCAGGAACTCGATCTGCAGAAGTCGATGGAGGTTTTTCGCGAGCGCTTCGCCGATGCTGCAGACTTCACCTTTTTCCTCGTCGGCAATATGAACCTGGAGGAAATGGCACCCCTGGTGGAGCAATACCTGGCGAGCCTGCCGGCGCTGGACCGCGGCGAGATCTGGCGGGATATCGGCATGAACCCGCCCACAGGTGTGATCACCCGTACGGTCCGTCGGGGCCTGGAGCCGAAGGCGAGTACGAGGATCATCTTCAGTGGCCCCTTCGACTTTGACAATCGCCTGGACCGGCTGCAGATCGGGCTCATGGCGGAGGCCTTCCAGATCAAGTTGCGCGAAGTGTTGCGTGAGGATCTTGGCGGCACGTACGGCGTTGGCGTGGGGGCACGGCCCGCGAAATATCCCACCGGACATTACAGCCTCTCCGTCAGTTTCGGTTGTGATCCCGAACGTGTCGAGGAACTGACAGCGGCCGTGTTCGAGCAGATTGACAGCCTGCAGACCGTGGGGCTCGATTCCAGTTATACCGGCAAGGTTCGTGAGATCCGCCGTCGCGAGCGTGAGGTGAACCTGAAGGAGAACGGCTGGTGGCTGAGCCTGCTGGAGTGGGTCGATCAGAACCAGGTGGATCCACTACTCATCCTCGACAACACCGTGGCGGAGAACTTCTCTCCCGCTGATGTACTGAGGGCCGCCAAATGGTTCGATAGGACGAATTACGCCCGTTTCGTCATGTTGCCCGCCGAGACCCCGCCCGTGACGGAGTAATGATCATGGAGATTGCCGATCTGCAGCAGACCGAACTCTTCACCAGCGGCACCGGTGACTATCACACCTACCGCATTCCCGCGCTGGCCGTCACCGTTGCCGGCACAATCCTCGCGTTCTGTGAGGGACGGCGCGACAGCTCCTCTGACAGTGGGCAGATCGATCTGCTGCTGCGGCGCAGCGAGGATGGTGGTTGCACCTGGGGGGACGTACAGGTCATCGTGTCGATGCCGGACATGACCTGCGGCAATCCGTGTCCCGTCGTCGATCGCGCAACGGGGCGGATCCTGCTGCCATTCTGCAAGAACTTCGCCAGCGGCCCTGAAGGTCTGATCACCGAAGGCAAGGCACCCCGCACGGTCTGGTTGACGCAGTCGCAGGATGACGGGTTCACCTGGGCCGAACCGCACGAGATCACGGCGACCACGAAAGACCCTTCGTGGACCTGGTACGCTACCGGCCCCACCCACGGCATTCAACTGGCCAGTGGCCGCCTCGTGGTTCCCTGCGATCA
>CALFPI010000050.1 GCA_937919035.1 uncultured Gemmatimonadaceae bacterium | reverse complement strand
TGGACAACTCGAAGTGGATGCGGCGGTATTCGAAATCTGTGATTGCAGCCGGCTTCTCTACGGATGCTGTGAGCACCTGCTCCTCCTTGTCCTGTGTCGATCCTGTATTTCGTTTCGCAGCAAACCTAGTCGAATTGACCCTTCCCGGGCAACCGCTTGCGGAGCCTTACCCGGAGCACTCAAGTCGGTGAATCCGGGTGTCTTTCTCCAGCGGCGTGTCACCGGGCGCGGCGATGACAACAGCCATCTCCGGCCGGGAGGCCAGCAGGCAGCAGACGGCGTCGCCACCATCGGCATCGAGATCCGCGAAAGGTTCGTCGAGCAGCAACAACTCCGGTGAGGCCGCCAGGGCCCGGGCGATGGCGACACGCCGCTGTTCACCACCGGACAACTGACGGGCCGGTCTGTCCAGTAGGGACGTCAGGCCGACCTGCTCCACGAGCCGACCCGCGTGCACCCGCAGGTCGTGCCGCGAATGCCCGTTACCCCGCAGCCCCATGGTGACATTGTCGAGAACCGTGCCCCGCAGCATGCAGGGCGACTGATGCACGTAGACGCGCCTGATCTCCCGTGCGCACAACTCACATTGACCGTCGTAGTCGCGCTCGAGGCCCGCCAGTACACGCAACAGGGTCGTTTTGCCGCTGCCATTGCCCCCCTGCACGAGCAGGCGGTCCCCCGGGGCGATATCGAGGGCAGCCACGGAACAGATGGGGCGGCCCTTGCGAACCACCTGCAGGTCCCGAACCCTGATCAAGGATTCGGTCACGTGCGCTCCTCGCGTGACAGGAAGCCGATGGCGAAGCTGATCGCCAGCGCCGTCAACAGCAACAGCAATCCCATCGCCAGGCCCCGGCCGAATTCACCCATCCCGGTCTCCATGGCCGTTGCTGTGGCCAGCGTCCGTGTGCGTCCCTTGATATTGCCGCCGACGATGATGGCGATGCCCAGTTCGGTCACACACCGGGCGTAGGCACTCAATACAGCGACGACGATCCCCCTGCGGGCCTCGGACACATAGGTGCGGCAGCGCTGCCATCGTGACACGCCCAGCGTCGTCAAGGTTTCGGCGACACGTGGATCGAGGGCGGCGATGGCGCCGTGGGTGAGAGCGATCAGGATCGGCAGGGCCAGCAGCAACTCGCCGATGACGATTGCCCACGGCGTGTAGAGCAGATCGAAGGGCCCCAGAGGCCCACGACGTGAAAACAGACCATAACAGAGGATGCCGATGAACACGGTGGGCAACGCCATCGATGCCCGGATGGCGATGACGAGCAGTCGCGCCCTGGGGCCCGACATGCGGGCCAGGGCGATGCCGACGGGCACACCGACACTACCGGCCAGCAGCAGCGCCAGACTTGACACCCAGACCGACCGCCACGCCGCTGCATAGACCTGCGGATCCAGTCGCAGCAATGCCTGCACAGCATCGGTCAGCCCTTCAAGAAAGAACGCCATACAGACTCAGGACTTGGCGGGAAGTCGCAGCGGATGGAAGAGTACCTCGCCATCGACACGGTAGTCGGCAATCCGTCGCTGCGTGGGCACCGAGATCATGTAGTCGACGAACTCGTGGGCCCGCTGCAGACGATCGCCACCCTCCGCCTTGACGACGATGATGCCGTAGGGATTCTGCAGCAGGGGGGAGGGCGTCGTCAGGGGTAGCAGATCAAGTTTTCCGCGCATGGATAGAAACGTACCACGATCGCTGAGGATGTAGGCCTGCATCTCATGTGCCATCAGCAGACTCGGACCCATGCCCTGCCCGCTCTCAACGAACCCCGACCAGGTGGGGCGTCCACCGACGGCCTGCCACAGGGCGAGCTCTCGCTGATGGGTGCCACTGCTGTCCCCGCGGGAGACAAAGGGTGCCCCCGCCGTGGCGATCCGGCGCAATGCCGGCAGGATATCGCTACCGCCGATGGCGACTGGATCGTCGGTGGGGCCCAGCAACTCGAAGGTGTTGTACATGACGTCTTCGCGACGAACCCCGTGGCCATCGCGCATGAAAGCCTCTTCGGCGGCGCGGGCATGCACAAGCACGACGTCGACATCACCGGCGCGGCCCAGTTGCAGGGCCCGTCCGGTGCCGACGGCGATGATGTCGACGCGCACACCGGCGGCTGTTTCATAGGGCGGTACAATCGCGTCGAGCAGACCACTGTCCCGGGTACTGGTGGTCACCGCCACCCGCAGCGAAACTGCCGGTTGGGGGTCTGCTCCGCCGCAACCGACAACAGCTCCCAACGCGAGACAGCAGCCCCGCCACCAGACTCCCCAGCGGACTGGCCTGCCGAAACACCCCATGATCTCAGTCATGCTTCGTCGCCCGTGCGATGTTGTGGAAGGATTCGGCCAACGTCTGTGGATCGTTGACAATGGTCATGACCAGATGGTTTGGTTCGATATCGTAGTAGTAGCCTGGGTGCGTGAGGATCTTGTGTTCCCCGAGCAGGGCCATCGCCACCTCGTCCTCATCCGCATGGGTCGGCACCGTCAGGTAAAACCCGCCCTGCGGTCTGTTGAAGTCCAGACTGCATTCCAGACCGGCCAGTCCGGCCATCGCCTTTTCGTGGCACTGGGCAATCCAGGCCACGTAGCTCTGCTGAAATGCCCGGCCGCGCGCGAAAACCCCGGGTACCGAGAACTGGACGATCTCATTAACCGGGAGAAATGTGTCCGCAATCATCTCCAACGCCTGGAGGGATTTTCGCACGAGCGCCTCGTCGCCGGACACCGCCATCCATCCCAGTTTCATGCCGGGAAGGGCGAACATCTTGGAGAAACCATTCAAGGTAAAAACGAGCGGCGCCTCTGTCGCGGCGGGGCGGGGCAACCTGTCGATCCCGAAGAGGAATTCGCTGAACACTTCATCGGCAATGATGGGCAGATTGTGTCGTTGTGCAATCTCTGCGACGCCTGCCAGTTGCTCGTCGTCGGCGACCATCCCTGTGGGATTGTGGGGCGAAATCAGGAGGATGGCGCGTGTGCGCGTGCTGATCTGATCGTTGAGGTGGTCGAGGTCGATGCTCCACTGACGCGACTCGAGCAGTCGGTAGTGGAGCAGATCCACGCCACAGATGCGAGCGATGTAGTCGAACAGCGGGTAGGAGGGCTGAGGGCATATGATTTCGTCGCCGACTTCGGCCAGAAGCTTGAAGCAGTAGAGGAAGGACAGGCTTGTGCCCGGTGTGAGCAGAATCTGCTCCGCTGTGAAGTTCAACTCCGCATAGTAACTGGCAATGGCCTCCCGCGCGACGGGCTGGCCAAAGGAATCCGGCCGGTACTGGCGAGCCGGCACCATCGCATCGGCAAGGATGGAATGGAGCGTGTCAGGGGGAAACACAATTCCGTGCTCGTTGACGCTGCCGCGGACAAGATCAACGATGATTTCGCCCTGGCCCTGAAGCTTGTCGCGCAGCGCGTAGAGCGGGTTCGTGCTGCCACCCAGGTCCTCGGCCAGTTGTGAAAATTGCATCTCCATGGGTCGCCAATTCTGCCATTTTTAGGAGGTACAGGCAAGTTGCCTGGACGCTGGGTCGAGGCCACCCATCAGACCATCGCTACTTCAGCAGTACCATCTTGCGTACCACCCGTTTGGCGCCGGCACAGACCTCATAGAAGTAGCTGCCCGTCGCCTGGTTGGCGGCGTTCCAGGTGAGTTGGTGTGCTCCAGCCTCCTGCCAACCGGAAGCCAACACATCGATCGTCTGTCCCTTTGTGTTGTAGACCGTCACCTCGATCTGACCACCGTGCGCCAGTTCGTAGTGAATCTGCGTGTTGGCATTGAACGGATTCGGGTAGTTGGCGCCGACTTCGAAAGCCTGCGGTTGCTCCCCTTCGTCGGCAGTGACGGCAGTGCTGCCGGCCCCGGTGGCCGAGGCCAGGGCCGCAACCAGCTTGTCGATCTGTTCTTCGTTGTTGAAGATGTGTGTAGACAGTCGAATCACCTGCTGATCCTGCGCCTCGATGCTGTTGTCCCCATAGACGGAATTGTAATGCGTGCTCTTGATCCTGAACCCCCAGTCGAGGAGGCGACTGGCAATGCGGTTCACCGTCGTTCCTACGGGGGCATAGGAGACCATCGCCGACGCCAGTTCGGGATCTTCCGGCGAAACCGGGACCAGCGTTGGCAGCGGCCGCAGGCGGTCGCGCAGATAGCGGTTCAACTGCAGCACCCGCGCCTCGACGCGCTGCCGCCCGATGATGTCGTGGAAGTCCATGGTATCGCCGTGGGCGACCATGAGCGGTGTATTGCGTGTGCCGCCACCCGCCATGTAGACCCCATGCTGGATCCCGTCCCCCGTCGATGCAGACATGGCGCGAATTTGCGCACTGGCTTCGCCGCGGATGTAGAGCAGCCCCGTGCCCTTTGGTGCCAGCATCCACTTGTGACTGCTCGAGGCATAGGCGTCGACGCCCAGGTCACGTACGTTGACGTCGAGCATCCCCGGTGCCTGTGCGCCGTCGGCTACCAGCAGAATGCCACGGGGGCGGGTGATCCTGGCGATGTCCGCCAACGGCATACGCAACCCAGTCGTCGTGTTCACGTGACTGACGCTGACCACTCGTGTGCGCTCGGTGATGCCGTCCTCGATACGCTGCAGGATCTCGGCCTTGTCGGTCACGGGCGTCGGCAGATGGATCTGGCGTAGGTGAATAGCCGCCATCTGCTGCATGTGCAGCCAGCAGATGATACCGCCAGCGTGCTCGTGATCCGTGGTCAGCACCTCGTCACCGGATTGCCAGCGGATACCGGAGGCGATCAGGTTCATCGCCTCCGTCGTGTTACGCGTCAGCAGCATCTCACTGCGAGTCCGGGCACCAACGAATCGCCGCGCCTTGTCGAGTACCGCCTCCGCCTGCGCCCCATCGTAGCCTGACCAGGCGTGTGCGATCGGATCGGTTTCCATGACATCGATATACGACTTGTAGGCTTCGATGATGGCCCGCGGCGTGGCACCGATGCTGCCGCAGTTGAAATGCATGAGCCCCGAACGCAACAGAAACTCGTCTCCCACGCGGCTCCAGTACGCCGCCGCATCGGTGCTGCCCGCCAGATCGTCACGCAGGTTCGCCAGATGACCGGACAGTGCCGCGGCGATCTCCGGCAACGTCTGTGCCATCGCCAGGCTGGCGATCATGCCCTTGAAAAAGTCCCGTCGTTCCATGATCTCTCCCATGACCCCCGTTGTGCAACCCGGATCCTGGCCTGCCCGACAGTGTATCAGTGACTGGCTATAACATACACGAGAAGCTTGACGATCCACCCAACGCCGTGGACCACAGCTGTTCCGAGGTGTTGGCGAGGGCATCTGGCTGCCTGCCAACCGCCGCACAGGTTGATGCTCTGCCGCAGGGCTTTGTGTTATTCCTCCACACAGCTACCATTCTGTCGGCGTTGCCGCCCGTTGCAGAGTGCTATGGGTGAGACGCAGGATTGATACTCGTGGGGTTTCATCGGACTGCGAACACAAGAGGTTGACGTCGTGGCCAAGAACCAGATCAAGATGCTCAACGAGACGGTGAGGAAGATCCCGCTCTTTGCCGGCCTGTCGCCATCGCAGATCAATGCGGTGCTCGGTGTGTGTCAGCTCAAGCGTCTCCCTGCGAACACGGTTGTCTGTGCCAGTGGCACCCAGGCAACGGAGATGTACATCCTGCTGTCCGGCGAATTGGCAGTGGTCACAGGGGATGGCACGCGCGTCGCCACGTTGGCACCGGTGACCACAGTCGGTGAGATGGGGGTGCTTACGCGCCAGGAGCGCAAGGCAACGATTGAGACGGTCACAGACTGCAATCTGCTGATGATTCCGCGGATGGGTTTCGAGATGGTCCTGGAGGCGGATCTGGCGGTGCAGGCGAGGGTCTACCGCAATCTCTTCACGAGCCTGGCCGACAAGATTGTGCAGGACAACGTGCGCCTGCGTGATCACCTGCTGGAGAAAGCCGCCCAGGAGGAGCGGGTCAGGTTATTCCGACGGCGCGCCGAGATGGCCGTCGACCTGCTGGTCAAGGAAGCCGGTATGAATCGCGATCAGGTCGAGGCGCGGCTCGACGATCAGCTGCGAACGGGGGAGCATCTGCGGGTGTTGATCGTCGACGATGAAGAAGAGATCCGGGGCCTGCTACGCCAGACCCTGGCTGACTACGACACGCTGGAAGCCAGCACCGGCGAGGAGGCATTGGCCGCCCTGCGCCAGGGCGGCGTGGACCTGCTGGTTACCGACATCCGGATGCCGGGGATGGACGGCTACGCTCTGCTGGCCGAAGTGAAGCAGGAGTTCCCCGAATTGCCGGTCGTCGCCATATCCGGCGTCGTCAGTGACCGTGATGCGCAGGAGTACGAATTCGACGGGTTCATGGAGAAGCCGCTGGACCTGCAGGGATTTCGGCAACTCGTCGGCGAGGCTGTGGAACGCGGATCGTGACCACGGAGGAGGAGCCAGAAATGAGCAGAGGGTCGTCCATGAATGTCATTTGCATCATGCTGGATTCGTTGCGAACCGATCATGTTGGTGCGTATGGCAAGGCCCATACCGGGGGGCGGAACGCAGAGAACTGGCCCGGAGGCGCCGGACCGGGGCGGGCACGGACGCCGGCGATGGATCGCTTTGCAGAGAATTCGCTGGTCTTTGACCGCGCCTACGCCGGCTCCTTTCCCACGCTGCCATGCCGCAGGGACCTGTTCACCGGGCGCTGGGGGCATCCGTTCAACACCTGGGACGAGATGGAACGGCATCTGCCGACGATGGCCGAGAGCTTCCGCCAAGCTGGCCATACCACGGGTTTGATCTTCGATACCCCCATGTTCATGACGCAGGGCAACTTCCTCGACCGCGGCTTCGGTTCCATCGAGTGGATCCGTGGGCAGGGGGGAGAGCCCTGGATCGCGGATGCCACCCTCGACTTGCAGTTGCCGGCAGCCGAACACAAGGTCAAGGCGGCGGGCCTCAAGCGCTACATGCTGAACCAGAGCCGTCGCCGCTACGAATGCGACTACCTCGGCCCCCGCGTGTTTCGCGAGGCGACACACTGGCTGGAGAAGAACTACCAGGCTCCCTTCTTCCTGTGGATCGACAGCTGGGATCCGCACGAACCCTGGGACCCGCCCCAGCACTACGTCGATCTCTATGATCCGGGTTGGACCGGCGACGAGATTCAGTACCCGTGTTACGGGTTCTCCCTCGACTTCATGAGCGAGGCCGAACTCCATCACACACGCGCCTTGTACGCGGCGGAAGTGACGATGACGGACCGCTGGCTCGGATATTTCCTGGACACCGTCGATCTGCTGGGGCTGAACGAGAATACTCTGGTCCTGCTGATGTCCGACCATGGTCACTACTTCGGCGACCACGGTCTGCAGGGGAAACCCTGGGGGGATCTCGGCCAGCTCTACGAGCCGATGATTCGCCAGGCGTTCATGCTGCGGCAGCCTCAGGGACCCGCCGGTGCACGTTCGGATGCACTGGTGCAGCCCGTCGATCTGTTTCCGACGCTGTGCGAGTTGGCGGGCCTGCAGGTTCCCACCGGGCTGCACGGTCAATCCTTCGCGACC
>CALFPI010000049.1 GCA_937919035.1 uncultured Gemmatimonadaceae bacterium | reverse complement strand
GTGCGGATCTCGTGCGACATGTTCGCCAGGAAGTCGGACTTGGTCTGAGCCGAAGAGACGGCCGCCATCCGCGCCGCCTCGATGGTGGCTGTCATCTTCGTGAACGTGCGCGTCATGACTACCGTCAGGCTGATACCGACGAGGATGGCGATGGCCCCTACGGAGAGGATGGCGTAGACACTGATCGAGTTGCGCGTCTGCAGGCGGGGTCCAATGGTGTCCTGCTCGGCCTTGATGTCGAGCTTCAAGGCCTCTACGTGATTGGCGATCTCGGGACCCAGTTCGTCCAGGGTTCCCCGGATGAGCTCATTGCGCTCGAAGATGATCGCTTCGAGCTCGTCAAAGGTGCTGGCGTAGTCGGCGAAGGCGACCTTGATCGTCTTCAGCGTATCGCCACGGAGTTCGTCCGTCTGGTCCCTGTCCAGGATCTCAAGCCGCTGCCGGAAGGCCGCGAACTCCATATGTACGCGGTCGACGGAACGCTGATCGTTATTGACGAGAAACTTGGCGACATAGAGACGCGCCAGCAGCAGGTGCTTGAGAGCGAGTCCGGCGTTGAATGCCTCCGCTGCATTCCGGCTCCTTTCCGCCGCGGTCATGACCGCCGTCAGATTGGCCTCCATGTAGGGACCACGTACGTCGAGCACCTTGAAGACGGCATCGTTACGCCGTTGCCGATAGTCGACGACTTTGTCGAAGGCCTCGACGTATTCTGTCAGGTGCTGGTCGACGGTGTCGACCTGTGCGGAGCGCTGCGGGTCGCTGATCTCCTGCTGGGCTTCCTCCAGGAACACGGTCATCCTGCGGTAGTAGTCGGCATACTCCTGCAGGTCCTTGTAGCCGCCCGTGATGATGAAGTCCTTCACGTTCATCCGGACCATCAGCATGTTGGCCTGCAGCCGTCCCGTCAGATTCGTGTCACGGGCCAGCTGGCGGTACGTAGCAAAGCCGCTGGATGCTTCCTCCACGACGAAGTAGCTGATTGTGGAGACCGACGTGAGCAGGACCAGGAGCGCGGCGAAACCGAAGTGCAGGGGGTGACGGCTCACCATACCTGAAAAGCCGCGGAACAAGCCCAGAATGGACATACACTCTCGCTGATGAGTCGTTCAGTTGAGGTGCGAACTATAGAAGGTCCAGATAGTGCCGCGGCGGGCAAGCCGGCGTTCGTGCATGGCCCGCGCGTTGGCTGCATGATGATGCCGACCAGAACACGAGGTCATGCGATGCAGTGACGTAGGCGCCGACGATCGCATATAAAACGGTAAAACATACGCAATATATGAACAAAAAGTCCGTACATGAACTCGTCGGTGGCGGAAAACTGGGAAGATTTCATCACCTGCGAACTGGTCGCACACATCGACAGCACCTATCGGGCCCTGCCACACGCCGCTGCCCGAGGCATCACGGGGCACTCCATGGGCGCCATGGGAGCATTACACATGGCCATGGAACACCCAGGTATTTTTGGCTCAGTCTACAGCGGCAGTCCGGGTGGCCTTCACGTCGATCCCACGGGTTTGGGGGCCGGACCCCACGAACCCTCCCGGTCTTCACGAGCCCCTCTTCGAGGAAGTCCTGGCTCCTGTCACACTAGCTGCGGCCTCATTCACGGCAAGCCTTCCCGATCGCCGGACACGCCGGACTACTTCGCCATCGGACGATTCTCGATCACGCATGTCGCCAGCGCTTTCGCCTGGCTCAGCTTGTTTGGCCAGCCGACGGGGCAATATCACCAGTCCTTGCATAATGCTTCCCCGTAACCAGCCACCTGCCTGTGGGATTGGTCCGCGTCGCACTCACGACGGTCCGCTTCGAATTTCTCTTGAAGACCAGCTCGAAGGGCCACGAAGCGATGAGAAAAACATCCTTCTCTTTGGGGATCAGGCGGAGCGGTGGCCGCAACCAGCCGTAGTCGTGCAGCACCAGATCGGTGCCCTCCAGATGAATGGAGAACTCGACATCCTCGAGATAGTACTCTGTCGCCTGCCGCATCTGGCCAGCCACGCGCCGGGTGAAATCCTGCCCGCGTACGCGCAGGTCCTCTGCCAATCGCGTCTGTCCTGCCACTCGTCGTGGCGCCCGGTTGGACTGGTAGGTGTAGACCCCGGTGTAGTCGTTGAGATCCGGGGCTGAAAACTGTTCGTGTGGCAGAGACAGAAACTGACCCACCTGTTGTTCGTACTGGTCCCACTCCTGTCTGGTGTTGTCGATGCTGAGGCCCGGCAGCGCCATCTCTTCGACCACTTGCTCCATGATCGATCGGACCTCGAGCCAGAACTGAAGGAGCCCGTCAAAGCCCTTCAGTCCATGGAGCTTGGCATAGGCACAGGCGTCGTTGTCGAGAATGTACTGGCTTTCGATCTGTTTCCCCCACTGATCGAAGACGCCGCGCAGGGCCGTGGCATAATCAGGCTGATGGAAGTAGAGGAGGGATGGCTGCAGTGGCTTGCAGAGGTCGGCCACTTTGAGGATGTGCGTGACGATTCTGCTCGGGATCACGCCGACCCGCAAGAGCTGAAAGATCTTGTCCAGCAGAAACCTGCCCTCCACAACGACGGCACGATTCGTGTGCGCCTCGCGTGACACAAACTCCCGCCACCTGTGCAACTGGGCTCGACGGTAGCGCGCCGAGGACTTGGCCCCCGACGGACCTCTTTCGGTGGCCAGAGGGTGCGGCCTCTCCTCTTCGTGCCACCATCGGCACGGCAGGAGGTTACGCTGGTATTGGTCGC
>CALFPI010000048.1 GCA_937919035.1 uncultured Gemmatimonadaceae bacterium | reverse complement strand
TGCAGGCGCCATGGCTGGCGTTGCTGGAAGATGGGGTGCTGCCTGAAGCGGACCCGCAGCAGGAGCCAACGACATACATGGCCCAGCCCCAGTGGCGCCAGCTGCTGGAAGATGCACTGGCCGCCGGTCGCGGTGATCACTGGTACAGCTGGTACCAACTCGGCGTGTTGCGCTACGCGGGCGGCGATTACGGTGGCGCCCGCGAGGCCTGGGAAACATCCGGTGCCTGCTGCGACACAGCCTGGTCGCGGCGCAACCTGGCTGTGCTGGCCCGCGAGGAGAACCGTATCGACGAGGCGGTGCAGCAGTATCGGCAGGCAACGAGCCTCCGTCCGGATCTGTTGCCTCTGGTGTGGGAATGCGGCCAGTGTCTGCTCGAGACACTGCCATCGGCGACCCGCCAGACGACCCGCCAGACGACCCGCATCCGGCTGCTGGAAGGTCGTGCAGCAATGGTGGTGCACGACTTTGCGCGTGTCGGCAGGCTGCTGCAGGAACGGCTCGTCATCGATGATCTGCGCGAGGGGGAACGCTCACTCAGCGGCCTGTGGGTCGAGTATCACGAGCAACGCCTCGCCCATGAGGCGGGGGTGCCGGTTGATGATGACATCCGGGCTCGCGTCAAAGAGGAATTTCCCGTACCGGCGCATGTGGATTTTCGCATGCAGGCGGAGGTCTGAGAGGCTGCGAGCCGGTTGAAATTTGCCATTGACTTTTGCACCGGGTTGAGTACAGTGTCGTACAGAAGAGCAGGAGAGCAGACGCTGCCGCCTCATGCGACGGAGGCGAGGGCTGCAAAACGCGGCCCATCGAGGTGTTCACGCTGGGTTTCTCGCGTGGCCACATTGTTTGAATGTCGATGACTGAACAAGGAAGGAGGCTGCGCTTGGCTGAACCGCAATGGGCTTCGTCAGCTGGTGTCCCGTTGAGTTGTGGCATCCACCTGATGACGAAGCCCGGAACCAGGCGACACTCGAACCGTTCGGCATCCGTGCCGTTGTTGTAGTTCTCTTACCTCGCCCGTACGGGGGGCCTTCGATGCAGAGCATCGAAAACCGGATGCACTGATCCGCACGGAAGCGAACGACGCAATCGCAGGCTTTGGCGCAGGCTTTGGCGCAGGCTTTGGCGCAGCGGGCGCCAGGACCACGGCCAGGTTGGCAGCGAGTGGATCGCTGGATGTGACCCGAATGCAGTCTTCGAGACTCCACATCGGGCCGCCAAATGCACAGGGCACCAGGCCTCGCCATCTGCACGGATGGCGGGGCTTTTTTGTGCGCGCGTTGCCGTCAAAAGCCTCACGTCGTCCAGAAGATTCCCAGACCTACGCGGCCACTGTACCGTTGGCGAAACTGCCCCATCGGGCTCGGCCCGGTGATGCCCTGCAGGACCAATTTCAGCGGACGATTGTCCACCTTCGGCAGCCAGATGCCGATCTGCAGGGTCAGGCGAGGGTCCCAGTCCGTTCCTTCTTCGCCATGGATGTCGGCACTGAAAAACGGCTGCCAGAGGTCACCACTGCCGGGATCGTATTCGGCCCCCGCCCGCAGTTCCCACAGCCTTCGTTGCTCCGGATGTGAGTTCACGGACCAGAATACCAGCCCGTACACCCCGAGCCCGCGGGCGACCTGTCGGTATGCTGTCAGGTCGGCACCATCCCGGGAAAAGTTGATGCTGCTGGGTCCGAAGCGTCGCTGATACTCGTCGCCCAGGTGGCTGCTGGTGTGGTAGTAGCGACTGCGAAACCAGTGCGCGCCCCGATGCCAGACGAGGGGGAGGGTGAAGATCCAGTCGGTGTTGACCAGTTCCCGCGTGACCACCTGAAAGGAGAACCGGGCAAAGGTGGCTCCCTCGAGTCCGACGACGAGGGCGTCATCGGCGCCGGTGCCCGCCAGACGCAACACCGCTGCCGATGCGGCGATGGATGCTTCGCCAGCCACACCCGGCCCGAAGGCGGTGGGATTGTCCCACTCGTACACGAGCTGACTCTGCGTCACGGGATCACGTGGGCCCGCCCGTAGTCCCGCCAGCAGGGCTCGATCCGGAAACAGCCAGTCCGGCGTCTCGGCGGCAGCCAGCGACGGCAACATGACCAAGGCTGCGAAGATTGTGATCCACCACGGACAGGCGGCAGCCGATCTGCGAATGGCTTCGAGACTGAGCCACACGATGCTGATTCTCATCCACTCATTCCCGGGGGTCGAGGGATTCGTGGCCATGCATGGTCGGAGCGTGCACCTTGCCGTGATCCTCGATCGCTTCCAGATGGGAGGTCACATACATCGCGGATTCTGCCGCCCCTTCCAGTTGTGCCTCGATCCGTGTGGCCACGGCGTGGGCCTCGCGTACCGTCGTGGCACCGGCAAACAGCAGATGCACCTCGACCCAGAGGGCCCGCCCGACATTCCGGTGTCGCAGTCCATGGTAGTCGATGCCGTGGGTCTTCGTTTCGCGGTCGAGGATCGATGTCAACGCTGCGTCGAGTCCAGGGTCGGCGGCATCCATCAGGCCGCCGACGCTGCGTCGCATCAGCCCGAAACCGGACCAGAGGATGTTGCAGGCCACGAGGATGGCACAGATCGGGTCCCATGGCAGCCAGCCGGTGATCTGTGTAAGCCCCAGCCCCACCAGCACACCGACACTGGTCCAGCAGTCGGTGAGAACATGTTTGCCGTTGGCCTCCAGAATCAGCGAGTTCTGCCGCCGGCCCAGCCAGATCAGGTAGGCGCCAAGGAAACCATTGATCACCGCCGCGAGCGCCGTCAAACCCGTGCCAAGACCCAGGTTTTCCAGGTGCAGGCCGCCCAGCCACATGTGCACCGATTCGTAGATGATGTAGAGAGCGGCCAGAATGATCATGGCGCCTTCGAAGCCGGCGGAAAAGAAGCTGATCTTGGCGTAGCCATACAGATGGGTGGCATCCGCCGGCTTGTAGGCCAGCCAGAGGCTGTACGAGGCGAAGGCAACGGCCACGACGTGCACGACGGACTCGGCGGCATCACTGAGGATGGCCGCCGAGCCTGTCATCACGTAGCCACCGACCTTGATCACCAGCATCAGCAGGCCGACGACGAGGGACAGCCGCATCGCCAGGCGCAGGCTGCGATTGCCAGCCCGTTCAGGCAAGATTTCAGTCAAACTCACGTCCTTTCAGTGCCGCCTAATCGTCATCATCGTCGTCATCTGCCGAATCACTCACGGCACCATGAGAAATCCCGCTGCCCGCCGTCACATGTGCCTGAGCGGCGCCGTATCGATAGACAAGTTCTGCTCCGGCGTGGCCCACGCCGATCGCCGCAACGAGCAGCAGGACGCTGCCTCCGGTGGCGGCAAAGCGGGCGAGGTGGCCTGCTGCGCCTCGCATCAGGCCAACAGCCGCGAGAGCGGCGATGCCCCAGGCGAGGTAATGGAAGACGTCCGCCCGGTCCTCGTGGGTCTCGAGGGCAGCCTCAGGCACGAAGGCCTCTACCGCCTCCTCGTCGGACCCACCTGTGCTGACTGCGACAGATGCGCTTACGGCGAGCAGTACCGCCAGCACAACAACGACGCGCCAGTTGCGGCAGGATGCCTGGCGACGGCTGATTCTCCAGAGAATGACGGCGGCTGTCACAGGCAGCGCCACAGCCAGAACGATGGGAAAATGGACGAACATCGGGTGCAGTGGCAGATCCATGTTCAGTTCCTGTCTGTGCGGATGCGCCCCATGCGCATCCGCTTCCCTGATAAACTCCCTGATTTGCCGGGCCATCGGTATCCGACAAACGACGCGGGTGCCTACATTCGGTCCGTTGTGCCACCAACCTCTCTGGAGTCAGCA
>CALFPI010000047.1 GCA_937919035.1 uncultured Gemmatimonadaceae bacterium | reverse complement strand
AGTGCCCTGTTAAGGAATGATCCTTGTATTCGGCCTCCGATCCATCCCGTCTCGCTGCGTTGCGTTCCCTCGCTGGGTCTCGACAGCCCACATCGGTCACGCGCCTTGCGAGACGGGCGGCTCGAAGCCCGAATTCCACAATGCTGATTCCCTAACAGGGCACTAAATGCCCCAGTACTTCCACAGGTCCTGCGGGATGTCCCACTTCATCTCTTCCCGATCGGATCGATGCCAGCGGGAGAATACCCCCAGTCGTGGTCGCGCGTTGACATTGGGTGAACCTGTGTGACACATGAAGCAATGCCACAGGATGACGTCACCGGCGGCGCCGGTGAATTCCTGCGGTGCACTCGGGCCGGCGTCTGAGAACAACCCCCAGCCCTTCTCGTCCCAGTCCTGGCGTTGGGTAAAGCTGCCATCGATCTGCTGCGGATGCTGGCGAAAGTACTCCTGCACCGGCAGGTGGCTGTCGGGCCAGAAGTAGAAGGCGCCGCCACCGGCGGTGACCTGCTCCAGATAGGTCGTGGCGCCGAGCATGAAGCCACCACTCCAACCCCCCGGCCCGTAGCCGTCGATGTGTCCCTGCGTCGGCGCCTGCCACGGCTTGTCGCTCTTCGGCCATTGCACGAGCATCGAGCCCCCACCGCCGGCGAACATGCCATCGCCAAGCTGGCCGACAATGTCCTGCATCGACGGCAGGCTGCCGAAGTCGGGCTCCACGGCGAAATCCTTGACCACATAATCCTCGGGCCACGTCGACGGATCGTCGCAGTCGGCCCCTACATGGCCCCAGAACTGCGTGCGCCATTGCTGCAGCGTGTCGGGATGAATGAAACCGCGCAGGATGACGTATCCGTGCTGCTTGAAGTGGAGGATCTGATCGGCGTCGAGCATGATGGGCACGGGCTCCGGGAATGGATGTGGAGCGGGGAACTTCGGTCACGTCGGCTGCAGCCGAAAGGCCTGCCGCGGGACAGGAACCTTGTGGCCGGCGCCGGGCCTGTCCTTCTTAGGTGCAGACGATCACACTCGCACGGGGCGGAGATGGGGACGATGGAACAGCAATTGTTGCAGGACGTGCAGGATTCGGTGAACCAGGTTTTCGACGAGATTGACATGCAGCCCGGCGCGGCCCCGGATCCGTTGGTCCGCGGCCTGTCATGGGTGCTGTCGCCGGCGACCATCGTCCACGCCCGCACCGGCGATGACCGGTTGCTGACACGGACGACAGACGCGTTGACGATCTATGTCAACAGTGGCATTGATGCCGCCGGCCGCGCGCAACCACTGCTGGCGAGCTTCCGCGAGTTGCCCCCCTTCTGTGAAGCCTACGAGTATCTCAAGGCGCACGGGCAGATCGACGCGCAGTTGGGGACACGTACCGACGCGTTGATCGCCGCCAGCGCCGACAGCCATCTGGGATCCACCGACTGGGGGGCGCAGAATCGCGCCACCGTCGATGCCGCCGGCTTCTACGCCGCCGCGGACGCGGTGCCGGGGCATGACAACGCCTCCCGCTGGCGGGGCTACGGCGACGCGCTGATCGAGGACAGCTGGGGCCGCTGGTCGATCGAGGATGCTTCGATCTACGGGCCCTTCTGGTTGTTCTATCTGATCACCGCCGCCGAGGGCCTGGGGTGTCCCGAAGAATTTCTCGAGAAGATCACGACACGGTACTACTTCGAGCAGTACAGCCGACTGCTGATGCCCAATGGCATGATGCCGGACTGGGGGGATGGCGACTGGACGCACATGTGGACGTGGTACGCCGCCGTCATGGTACGGGCTGCCGGGTTCTACGGACGGGGCGACTACCTGCACTTTGCCTGGCGTCTTTATGCTGCGCATCGCGACATGGCTCTGGCCGGCAACGAGACCTTCGGCTATTCGACGGTGGGCCTGGAGGCGGGAGACGCCCTCTACAGCATGGCCACGGCGTTGCGCTGGTTGGCGCAGGATCCGCCCCCGGAGGCTGTTCCGTACATGCTGGTCGCGTCCGAGGAGATTGTCGACGATCTGGTGTCGAAGAAAATCGCCTTCCGCAATGACGCCAACTACGGCCTGCTCAATTACCGCGATGCCGGTCCCTACGGGCGCTATCAGCGGGAGTACCAGAACCAGCAACTGTTCGCCTTCGAAGAAATGCCCCATCACGGGCACGCCGACGAAAATTCACTGGTGCTGCTCATGGACGGGGGTACGGTACTGCTCGCCGATGGTGGCTATCGGCGTACCGCACATGATGGTTGGCGGGCGGATCTGTACCACAACCGCCTGGTGGGGCGCCTGGGCTGGCCGAATGATCACGAGATGATGCCGTACCTGCAGGGCAATCCGCAATACCTGCCGGTGCGCACCGAAAAGATTCACTTCGGCAGCTTTGGCAGCATCGATTACTCGCGCACACGTCTGTATGATGACGACCGCGGTTACACCGGTGATCGTGTCGTGCTGTTTGTGCCGGCGACGGGCATGTACGTCATCGTCGACGCCATCCGCATCGATCGGGAAGGGCCAAAATCCTTTACCAATATGTGGCACCCGGATGGCATCCTGGCGCAGGGCGACTTTGCCGAGGAGGGTTCCCACTGGGTGCGCTCGTGGCCGGAGCGAATTCCCATTCGCAACGAGTACTGGACCAACCCGCACGAACGGGAGCTGCTGGTGCAGTTTCTCGGCAACCGTGACAAGTACAGCCAGGTGCGGACCATCGACCGCCGCTTCAATCCGTCCAACGCCTTCTTCCAGTTCCTCTATGGATATTTCTTCGTCGGTCAGCGCCTGGGATTCGTCACGGTGCTGTCGCCCCATGCGCCCGGTTCTTTCGATGACCGGCTGCTGCACCGGGTCGAGATCCTGCAGGATGATGCAGGCTCGTATCGAACGCTGGGGCTGCGTCTGGATGTGGGCGGCGCCGACGCTACCGTAGGTCTGAAGCTGGACACCAACATCGGCCTGACGAATCTGCGGGGCCGCCCCATGTTCGACTGGCAGACCGGTAGTGTTGCCTACGGTCCCCTGCAGACGGATGCGGACTTCGCTTTCGTCGTGGATCGTGATGGCGAATGTGAAATCGGTCTGCTCAGCGGCTCACGATTGAGTTGGCAGGGGGATGTGCTCTTCGATATGCCTAAGAGCGAGCATATGTATCAGGGGCCGGTGGAGTACGACGTGCCAGAGCGCAAGGATCGCATGCCGCGTTGGCACGAAGTACTGCCGCAGGGTCACCTTCGAAGACAGACCGAGTAAAGCCCAGCAGCCTCCTTTGACGATCGGATCGAAAATGTCCAACCTGATTTCATATCGTGCCGGCAGTCTGGAAAAGCCGAACCTCGAGTGGTCCCGCCTCGCCGCCACCGGTGTTGAGGGCATCGAACTGGACTGGACCCCGGAGTTGACGGCTGCAGCCGTGGAAGCCGCTCTGGCACCACACGGTCTGCGCGTCACGTCGCTGGGGCTGGGGTGCCCGTTGGACGATGACGATCTGCCGGCGCAATTCGGTGCCGCCGCCGCTGTCGCTGCCGATCTGGGTGCACACTATCTGTTCACCAGCACACGCGGTGACGACATGACCCTGGATGAGGCCGCCGGCAAGTT
>CALFPI010000046.1 GCA_937919035.1 uncultured Gemmatimonadaceae bacterium | reverse complement strand
TCAGGGTCCTGCAGTTCCTGAGCAACCTGCAGCGCCTCACCGTACATGCGCTGGGCGTAATCGAAGTTGCCGCGTTCGTAGGCAACTCTGCCGGCATCATCGAAGGCCTGCCAATGGCGGTCATCGAAAGCGACGGTGCCGATGATGCCCATGACAACGATGACGCCCAGCACAACGAGAGCTCTCAGGCGGGTGCGGTCCATCAACGGCCGTCGATTTTTCGCCGCTGCCTTGCGTCCTCGTGGTCTTTTCTTCCTGACCGGGGTCGGGGTCGTCATCGGTCGTCACAGATCCTTGCCGCCGCCTCGAATCCCGGGCAGAAGGCTACCGGCAGACGCGGGTAGCGCTGGAACCTCGCATCCCCGGCGGCGCGACGACAGAGGGTGAAGACCGAACCACGGGCGGAGGCGACCTGACGGACATGAAGACAGGCAGCACATTGGCCGACGGCATCTGCAGGAGTAGGGGGTTTCATCAGTTGACCTGCAGGGAAGATACGACGTGAGCCGCCACTTCCCGAGGCAGACTTTTGCTGATGGCTCGCCAGCGGCGCCTGTGTGACCGATGGCGCAATGCCGGTTCGAACCCCAAACGCAGGTAGAGGCGGATCGCACCCAGTCTATGGTCCTGCGTATACAGCAGGATGGCTCGTGGCAATAATTCAACAGCGCGCTGCAGCGCCAGCCCGGTTACGGCTTCACCGAGACCGCGTCGGCGGTGCTCGGGATGGACGGCAATCCAGCCGATCTCCCAACTTTCGGGATCGCGCTCGTAGACACCTGCGCAGGCCACGGGCTGTGCATCGACGCCGGTCAGAAAGACCTGTGTCTCCGGCACCAGCAGTGCCATCTCCGTGTGCAGCCGCAACGCGTCCCACGGGCCCAGTTCGCCCCCGGCGCTGAGCAACTGTGCCCAGGCAGCGTCGCTGATCGGTGCGGTGGCCAGCGCGTAGCCGTCGGGCAACTCGCTACAGGGCGCCGCGTCGCCTGCAAACGCCATGCACAGGTTGGGGCCCGCGCTCCACGCCCTGACACGTCGGAGCAGACGGAGAACGAGGCGCCTCATGATGCCGTTGCAGGTGTGATGTGGGGCGAATACATTGCGCAGATCCAACCGTTTGCCAGCCGCCACCGCAAGTCCCGCGTTGCAGAAACGAAATTCGGTCATGAATCCTTTCGCGCCTCATCCATGGGATGATCTGTCCATCATTCCACGGATCCTGCTTCCGGCAGTCCTCGTTGGTGGCGTGGTCGCGGGCCTGTCATATGTCATCGATCTGCCCACCTGGGTGGCTCTTGCCGCTGTGATCGCAGCCATGGCAGTGGCCGTCTGGATTGGCTTGCATCGCTTCGTAAAGCTACCGCTGAGCAACGTGCAGAGCTAGATCGACGGACGTATCAACGGCGACGACACAGCCCGCCTGGTCGTCTCTGCCGCCGATGAGCCGGGAAGACTGGCAGCTTCACTCAACGAACTGATTGCCACCGCCTTTCAGGGCGAGGCCCATATCCAGAGTATTCTGCAGACGGCGGCGGACGGCATCGTCACCATCGACGAACTGGGCCTGATCGAACTGAGCAATCCCGCCGCAGAGCACATGTTCGGTGTCGCCCCGGGCGCTCTCGCGGGTGTACACATCGGTCAACTGCTGCCGTCCTATGATCAGTTGCCAATCACCGGCCTGAGGCAGGATCTCTTTGCCGAGTCCAAGGATCCGGAAGCCTACGAGATCGATGCGCGCAACCATGCGGGAACGAGTTTCCCACTGAGTGTCACGGTGGGGGGGCTGCCCTCCGATGAGGAACTGCACTTCGTCCTCGTCATGCAGGACATCACGAAACGCAAGGAGGCCGAGGAGGCCCTGCGCCGGGCGAAGGATTCAGCCGAGGCGACGAGTCGCACCAAGAGCGAGTTTCTCGCCAACATGAGTCACGAGATCCGCACGCCGATGAATGGCATCATCGGCATGACGGAACTGACCCTCGATACGCAGGGACTCAGTGACGAGCAGCGGCAGTATCTGCAGGCAGTGCGCACCTGTGCTGACGCGCTCCTTGAAATCATCAATGACATTCTGGATTTCTCCAAGATCGAGGCGGGACGGCTCGAACTGGAACGCATCGATTTCGATCTGCGCTCCACTCTCGAGACGGCAGCCCTGCCGCTGCTGCTGCGGGCCAAAGAGAAAGGTCTCGCCCTGGAGACGCGTGTCGCCGATGATGTACCCCGGATGCTGCATGGAGATCCGACTCGTTTTCGCCAGGTTGTCACCAATCTGACGAGCAACGCCATCAAGTTTACCGATCATGGCACTGTCACCATCGGTGTCGATGTGGCAGAGCGGGTTGGCGATAGTATCATCCTGCATGGCTGGGTGCGCGACACCGGCATCGGCATCCCCCAGAAGCACCAGGCCCGGATCTTTGAATCCTTCAGTCAGGCGGACGGCAGCACGACACGTCGTTTCGGCGGCACCGGACTTGGTCTGTCGATCTGCACGCAGATCCTGGAGATGATGGATGGGCGCATCTGGGTGGACAGCATTCAGGGCGAGGGCAGCACGTTCCATTTTCAGGCCCGTCTGGACAATGCCAGAGCCGAGGATCCGGCGACCCTCGTCGCCAATGTCGAGGGTATGCCGCTGCTTTGCATCGACGACGCCCACAGCCAGTCCGTTGCCGTTGCCGGACTCAGCGCCTGGGGCTTTCCCCTGGTGTTTGCCATGGGCCTGGAGGCGGCCCTGCAGGAACTCGGCAAGGCAGCGGGGGCGGCGCGCTTTGGTGCCGTGCTGCTCGATATGCCGGTTGCTGACGGCTTTGCTGCCGCTGCAAGCATCCGCCAGCGGTTCGCCGACACACCATTGCCGTTCCTCATGCTCGCCCGGGAAGGACAACGGGGTGATGCGGGCCACTGCCGGCGCCACGGCATCGCTGCCTACCTGAACGACCCGACAACGGTAGAGCTGCGCGCGACGCTGCAGTTGGTCTGTGGCACCCCAGCATCACCGGATCTGGTCACGCGACATACGCTGCGTGAGCGTCGACGGCAGTTGCATATCCTGCTGG
>CALFPI010000045.1 GCA_937919035.1 uncultured Gemmatimonadaceae bacterium | reverse complement strand
CTGCTCGACGATGATGATGTCCTGGCGGTGCGTGTTGAGGCGCTGCAGGCGCTGTGTGTCCACGGCGAAGAGGATGCACACCAGCGACTGCAGGCGGCCCTGGCCAGCCCCTCGCGGAGTCTGCGTAGCGCCGCCGTCGGTTGCATTGCCGAGTACGGCGACGAGCAGGAGCAGGCGCTGGTCGACGAGAGCATGGTACGGGCCCTGCTGGTCGAGTCCGCCGAGGATGAGCCCGAGTTGATGCAGGTCGCCCGCCTGTTGGCCAGGATCTATGACCCGACGCGCACGTGGGTCAAGGAGCTGGTGGAGGAACTTTCGGCGAGCCGCTACCCCGGTGTTGTGCGGCAGCTCATCGAAAGTCTGGGAGAAGTCGGGGACGAGGCCCACCTGCCCTAGCTGGCCGACCGTCTGGACGATCGGCGCACACGTCGTGCGGCGGTGACGGCCCTGGCCCACTTTGGCGACCGCGCTGTGCTGGAACTGGCGGCGCGGTTGCAGTCGCCGGGGCGCGACATCCACAGCCGCGACATCCACAGCCGCGACATACGGAGCCGCACTCGGGCGGCACGCGCCCTTGCGGTGATTGCCACGCCCCTCTGTGTGAAGACCGTACTGGATTGCCTGGATCCGGCGCAGCCCGGCCTCGAGTATCAGTTGCTGAAGACTTTGAGCAAACTGCGCAATCGAGAGTCCGGCCTGGTGTTTCCTGCGGAGCGTGTACGGGCCGTTCTACGCCGTGCGACATGTAGCTACTGGGAGTTTGTACAGATCCAGGCGTTGCTTCCTGCGAACGAAGGGGAGGGGACGGCACTGCTGTCCCGGGCGGTGGGCGAGAAGTGCGAGGAGAATCTCAAGCGGATCTTCCGGCTCCTCGCCCTGATCCACCCAGCGCAGGACCTCTACAATGCCTACCTCGGTTATGTCAGCGGTAACCGCGCCGATGGGGGCAGCGCCATCGAGTTCCTCGAGAACGTTCTGCCTCGTGCGGAGCGGGAAGTCATCGTGCCATTGCTCGACGCCACGACGCCCGGACTTGCCGTGGAGGCTGGCAGCCGACACTTCGGTACGCCTCTGGCGGACTTCGATCAGGCCGTCGCACACATTCTGCAGGGCCCCGATCCGTGGCTGCGAGCCTGTGTCACCTACAGTCTGGCCGAGAACTCCACGCCCGCCACACGGGCGTGGCTGGCACAACTGGCGGAAGACGCCGACCCGTTGGTGCGGGAGACGGCGATGGCAGTGGTCATACGGACTGGTTGACGGAGTGTGCTGAAACTGGTAATTAAGTGGAGCGAACCTCCAATACCCGTAACAGAAACAATCGGTTAGCGCATTTTGCTGACGACGATCGAGAAGGTGATCGCCCTGCAGGATGTGGACGTCTTTTCGCAGGTGTCCACGGAGGAGCTTGGGTATCTGGCGGCCATCGCCGTCGAGGAAACTCATGCCGCAGGCACGACCATCTATGCGGAACGGGACCCGGCCGATTCGATGTATCAGGTCATCGACGGTCGGGTGCGACTGCATCGCGGTGATCTGGAGATCAACATCGCCGGCGTCGGTGAGCCCTTTGGTACGTGGGCCCTGTTCGATGACGAAGTGCGGGTGTCGGCGGCGACGGTACTGGAGCAGGCGCGGGTCCTGCGCGTTGGCAAGGAGGATTTTATCGACTTGCTCGCAGACAATGTCGAGATCACCCGGGGCGTGCTGAAGGCACTGGTGGGTCGTGTGCGCGGACTGATCGGTACAATCGGCGCCCGCTGAGGCACTCACAGACAATTCATTGAAGGCCCAAATGACAGAACGTTCCCCAGGAAATGACAACGGCAATGGCAACCGGCTTCGGGAGGTTGTCGTCGTCGTCGATGATGAGGAGATGGTGCTCACCAGCATCAACTCCTTTCTCGCCCTGGAAACCGACTATGAGGTTGTGACGTTTACCAATCCGGAACACGCCCTGGAACACCTGCAGCAGCATGAGGCGAATCTGGTCATCTCCGACTACTTCATGCCGCAAATGGATGGCATCACCTTCCTGGGCAAGGTTCGCGACCTGCGCCCGGAGACGACGCGGATCCTCCTGACGGGCTACTCTGACAAAGAGAATGCATCAAGGCGATCAACGAAGTCGGTCTGTTCCAGTATATCGAGAAGCCCTGGGACAACGAGCACCTGCGGCTGGTCCTGCGCAACGGGCTGGAAAAGCAACAGCTCCTGCGAACGCTGCAGCAGAAGGTGCAGGAGATCAATCGGGCCTACTCGGATCTGCAGGGCATCCAGCAGGACATCCTGAGAACCTTCGCCTGAGATTGCCAGTGTCCACCAACCTGCCGGCTACTGTGGTCATCGTTGATGACGAGGAGATGGTCCTTACCAGCCTCAGTTCGTTCCTCACGCTCGAGACGGACTACGCTGTGCACACATTTCTGTCACCGACGGCTGCCCTGGAGTTCGTCGGTGCCAACGAGGTCAGCCTGATCATCTCGGACTATCTGATGCCCGAGATGGATGGCATCTCTTTTCTGGCGCGGGTGCGCGAGATCAAACCTGATGTTACACGGATCATCCTTACGGGCTACGCGGACAAGGAGAATGCGATCAAGGCGATCAACGAGGTCGGCCTGTTCCAGTACGTGGAGAAACCCTGGGACAACGACAATCTGCAGATCGTCATCCGCAACGGCATTGAGAAACAACAGTTGCTGGCCAGCCTGCGTGCCAAGGTTGACGAGATCAACCGGGCCTACGCTGGTCTGCAGAAGATCCAGACCGACATCCTGAAGACCTTCTCCTGAGGCGCCGCTCCGCCGTGCCTGCCGACAAACTCAGTTCCGTCTTCGAGCGTGATCCCGAAATTGTCTACGTGACGGATGCCGAAGCCCGCCTGACGTCGATCAGCGATACAGCGGGGTCACTGCTGGGTTTCACCCAGGCAGAACTTCTCGGCCGGTCGATGTTCGATCTGGTCCATCCTGACGATCGGGCGACGGCCATCGCCGGCTTTCAGGAGTCGGTGCGCCGGGGCGACACAGAGGTCCGCACCGTCGAGGCACGCCTCATCGATAAGAGTGGTGCAACACACTTCTTCGAGATGCACAGGCGGTTGCATTTTGCCGCCGATGGCAGCTTGTCAGGAGCCGAAGGGATCGCCCGCGACGTTACCCAGAGCCGTCGCCTGCAGGAACAGCTGCGACTGTATCAGGCGATCATCACCGCTTCGGCCGATGCCGTGGCCATCTTCGACTGCGACGGCAATTTCGTCGAGCACAACCCGGCTCATGAGAAGCTGCTGGGATACTCGCTGGCACAACTGCGCGATGCTGCAAAGCCCACTTGGTGCAGCCCCGAGGATGCAGACCGGATCGCCACATCGCTACAGGCCTCAGGGGGGTTCCGCGGTGAAGTGGCGGCGCTGACCAAGGACGGCCGCAGGCTGCACATCGACCTGTCGATGTTCGCCGTGATGACGGACTCCGGCGAGACACGGCGCTTCGTCGGTTTCGCCCGCGACCAGACCGAGAGGAAACGGGAAGACCAGCACCGGCAGGTCTTCCAGCAGTTGCGCGAGCAGGTGTTGATGATGCAGGGCGAGGCCGATCTCGAGGGCGTGCTCACCGTGCTCGAAGATGGCCTGCATGCTTTCGGCATACACTACCAGAACTGTGGCATCAACCTGCTCGATCTGTCCACAGATCCACCATCCATGCGGTCGCGCAGTTCCAAACCTGGCGGCGGCTGGATCGAGTCCAACACGGCGCGGGCTGTGCGTGCCGTGCATGAGATGTGGCAGCGGGGGGAGCCGACCTACCGCCGCGATCTGCACGTCGATGATCCCTTTGATGAACGCCGCTACCTGCAGACGCACGCGCCGATCCGGGCCGTAGTCGACCTGCCGTTCTCGCATGGCACGCTGGCGCTGAACAGCACTTCAGCGGACGCCTTCAGTGACGCCGACCTGGTGCTGCTGCAGGAGATCGCCGGCGTGTTGTCCTCCAGTTTTCAGCGCATCGACGATCTGCGCCGACTGGCACTGTCCGAAGCTCGATATCGGACGTTGATCGAAACACCTGACTTTATCGTGCTGCTACTGGATCCGGCGGGCAACTACGTCTATGTCACACCCCGAGTACAGGAGTGGCTTGGCCTGTCACCCGAGGATTTCTATGCCGATCCGACGATCGGCGAACGCATCATTCATCCTGATGATGTCGAAATCGCCACCGCAGCTTTCCAGCGTGGTGTTGCCGGCGAGGCGCAGCAGGGGGTGGAGTACCGATGGCGGCGGGCCGGAGGCGAGTATCGATGGGCTTCCGGCGGCGTGTATCCGATCCTTGCCGAGGATGGTGCCGTACACACCGTACAGATCGTCATTCACGACGTGACCCGCCTCAAGGACCTGATCGAGGCAAGTGAACGGGCCAATCGCGAACTTCTCGAGACGCAGGCGCGCCTCGTGCAGTCAGACAAGATGGCCGCTCTGGGCAATCTGGTGGCGGGCATCGCCCACGAGATCAACACCCCCGTGGGCGCCATTCACAGCATGCACGACACGCTCGTGCGGGCTGTCGGCAAACTGAAGGCCACCATCGAGGAGCAATACCCCGAGTGCTGCCGCGAGGGCAATCCCCTGGCCAAGGCCCTGAAGGTCATTGACGATTCCAACCGGGTCATCGAGGCCGGCTCGGCGCGGGTGACGACGATCGTACGCAGCCTGCGCAACTTTGCCCGCCTGGATCAGGCAGAGCGCAAGGAGGCGAACCTGCATGCGGGCCTTGACGATTCGCTGATGTTGATCCACCACGATACGAAGAATCGTGTCGAGATTGTGCGTGATTACGGCGAGATTCCCGAGGTCCTGTGTTACCCTGGACGGCTGAATCAGGTCTTTCTCAACATCCTCAACAACGCCCAGCAGGCCATTAGCGCATCAGGAACGATCACTGTGAGCACACGGGTCGTTGGTGGGGAGGCACACGTTGTCATCGCTGATACGGGCTCCGGGATCCCCGAGGAGTCCCTGAGCCGCATCTTCGATCCGGGATACACGACCAAGGGCATCGGTGTCGGTACCGGTCTGGGGTTGTCCATCTGCTACCAGATCATGGAGGATCACGGCGGCCACATCGACGTTGCCAGCAAGGTCGGGCAAGGAACGACGGTCACGATCGTTCTGCCCCTGGTCCCCCCCGATCGGGAGGAAACGACCTGACACTGGCACAACCACACATCGGCATGCTGCGCGAGAAATCGCTGCACGCTTCTGTGAAGCTGTGGTACGCAAGACCACAGGACCGTGTGGAGACGCCGGTGGACGGCTACGTCGTGGACATCGTCCGCGACGACGACCTGCTCGTGGAAATCCAGACCCGCTCCTTTGCACCCCTGAAGAAGAAACTTCGCGAGCTCACGAAAACGCGCCACGTACGTCTGGTGCATCCGATTGCGACGGAGAAGTGGATCCTCAAAATCAGTGAGCACGGCGAGGAACTGGGACGGCGGAAGTCACCGAAACGCGGACGTGTCGAGGATGTCTTCCGCGAACTGGTGAGCATCCCTGATCTGCTGCAGCATGAGCGATTCGTGCTCGAGGTGCTGCTGATCCAGGAGGAAGAAGTACGCATGTACGATGGCAAGGGCAGCTGGCGTCACCCCGAGTGGCACCAGGTAGACCGTCGACTGCTGGAGGTGGTGCAGCAACTGCGCCTGCGCAGTCCACAGGAGGCGGTGGCCCTGCTGCCTGACGCTGCCGTCCTGCCGAGGCCCTTCACCAATCGACAGCTGGCGACAGCGGCGCAGCTGAACCTGAACCTTGCGGGCCGCATGACCTACTGTCTGCGCGAGATGGACGCTCTGGAAGTGGTCGGCACGGGGCCCCATCGGGCGCAGCTGTTTGCTGAGCCCAAGACCTGATTACGGTCTGCATTCAGGACCGGCGGAGCGTACGGTGCTGCTGAGAGCTCAGGGCCGCTGAGGGTAGCGCGCCATCAACGCCGGCCCCAGCTGGTTTTCGGGCATGGCCCCGTAGTCACGCCAGCCGAAGTCGTAGCGAATTTTCGGGATCTCGAATTCAAAGAACCAGAGGATCGTCATCGGTACCTGTTCGGTGCCCCAGCGGCAATGAAACTGGGCGCACTTGCCGACGGCCAATGACAGGACGCCCGCCGGAGTCAGCGCGGCGAATCGCTGCACCTCTTCTTCCCGCCGCAGGTAGGCCTGCAAATCTGCCAGATAGGCATCGGCGCCATTGTCGTGGGGTTCGGCCTCCATGGCACAGGCATTCCAGTCGGGCAGCCCGTGTGCTGGCGGCACGACGTCATCACGTCTGAGATATACGGGGCTCGTCCAGCCCCACTCGCCGTCGACCTGCTCGACACGCAGATAGATCCATCGCCCCGGCACTGAGCCCGCGGGCAACGTCAGCCGCTCTTTCCAGTCCATGGCGCCCTGTGGATCCCAGCTGTGCAACCGATGCACGCCGGCGATGACGTCGATGCGGGCAAGGGGCGCACAGGCATGGACGGCACATTGCAGCTCCAGTATGTCGTCCGCGCCGATGGTGACCTCGTCGCCGCCCCGGGCGTCGCCCAGGCGCAGATCGACGAGCATACGGGCGCCACTCGTTCCGGCCGTGTGTCGTGCTTCGATTGCTTCCCACAGTGCAGTACGCGTCAGTTCTGTCGCTTGAACCGCTGTGATCGGTCCCGTCCCGTAGGCACTGTCCCGCTGGCGCATGGGATACTTCTGACCAAAACGACCACGGAATGTCTCGACCGATCGGGGCCCTCCCATCCAGCCGAGATGCAGGTCGGACGCCGCACAGACACCTGGTTCATACCCCAGTTGCAGGGCCTCCTGCAGCAGCCACTCGGCACAACCGAAACCCGAACAGACCTCCAGAAAACGTTCCCGCGCTGGACGATACAGATCCCAGTGTGGTGGATCGCCGCCGATGTGGACCTGCAGCAGTACGTCATCTCTGGCACCATACCGCTCGATGACATTCTCGATGGGATCACGCATGGGCGGCGGTACCGGCTCGTCACGGTAGTCGCGGAAAATGACCTGACGATCGCCGGCCTGTGGGTGGGCCTCGTAGGCCAGGAACGGCACATACCGACCCGGTTCATCATGTTCGGCGCAGGCATCGCGATAGGCGCCGAAGACTTCCTCCCGTTGCGCCGGATCCATTGACATCGACGCAGGGCAACAGAAGTCAAAGCGGCCAAGTCGCCGTGCCTGTGCATGTCGGGCCGCAGGATCCAGACGAGCCGAGCGCAGGTGCATGAGATGCATCGTCGAGTCGCCCCAGCCATGGGCATGGACGTCACCCCAGAACAGACGCATCTGCGGTGCCTCTTCGACGACCATCGGGTTTGCCGTTGCTGTCAGCGAGGCACAGCAGGCCTGCAGGCGAAACACGCCGGCACACAGCGGGTGGACACCATGGATGATGCGCACGCCGCCATCGGCTGCGGTCAGGGTGATGCTTGCCGGAAGTCCATCGACACCGTCGTCTGCCGTGAAATCCACGGTCCCGACAAAGTCTTCACAAGGGTTGCCATTGGCATCGAAGAGTCCCACATGCAGATCGAAGTCCTCGCCAACGGCGGCGACACTGGGACCAAGAAGGCGCAGCAAACGAGGCTCACCGGCGGGTGCTACGCGCAAGTCCAGCGGCGCGCCGGCACCGACGAACTGGCCCGTTCCCGTTGCATCGACAGCCAACAGCAACTGCCCCGCTGTGGACGACCAGAAGACCTCCGAACCGGCGCCTCCACCACTGGTATCACCGAGGCGAATGGTGAAGCTCTCACCTCGCAGGAACAGGCCGTCCGTCACAACGATCGTGCACAGGCCGACGGATTCGCGGCCGATGAGCAGGCGCAGCCGGGCGTCACTGGTACTTGCGAGGGTGGCGTAGTCACGTCGATCCGGTCGAGCGGTCTGAAACTCAAAGGCAAACTGGCAATCAAAGCGGATGATGCAGAAGAGGGCCCCCGCCGGCAGATCCGCCTGCTCATTGCGGACCTCCAACTCCCACGTGCCACGTGTGCCGGCTACGGGCAACCCAACGGGCAGATGCACGACCTTTCCCGTCGCAGCCGGCAGAAAACGGACGTCGAGGGAGAGGGCCAGATTGCCCGGTGTGTACTGAGTCGGATAGGGGCGCAGGGGCTGGTCTGGTTGCTGGTATGGCACTTGGCTCTCCGTTAGATTGACTGATCACGATGCAGAGATGGTGCATGAGCCGTGCTGCCGAAGATAGCCGGCTCATCTGCTGATGTCCCGTTTGTGCAGGGACGCGACCCATGACGACGGGAGGAGGCGCTGATGGAGAGGATGACGGTTGGGCCACCAGCGAAGGTGCTGGCACGGCCGGCAGATCTCGAGTTGATACGACTCGATGGGTTCTGGGGCCGGCGCCAGGAGGTAAACCGCAAACGCACACTGCCAACTCAGTACGACAAACTCGTCGAGACCCATCGGCTCGATGCTCTGGATCCGACGTGGCGCACGGGAGATCCCAAATCCCGCCACATCTTCTGGGACTCCGATGTCGCCAAGTGGCTGGAGGCGGCCGCCTCCAGCCTGACGACCCATCCGGCGGATCCTCAACTGGCAGAACAGATTGACAGTGTTGTCGATCGGTACCTGCATCTGCAGGACGACGACGGCTACATCAACAGTTTCTTTCAGAGTGTTGAGCCGCAGGGGCGCTGGACTCATCTGCGCGACCGCCACGAGTTGTACTGCGCCGGTCACCTGATCGAGGCTGCTGTCGCCCACAGTCACGCTACCGGTGATGACCGTCTGCAGGCGGCTCTGTGTCGCTTTGCTGACCACATCGCCAGCCTCTTCGGCGTCGCTGCAGGGCAGAAGCGCGGATATCCCGGACACGAGGAACTGGAGCTGGCACTTGTGCGGCTGTATCGCGCCACCGGCAGCCACGTGTATCTCGATCTGGCGCGTTACTTCATCGATGAGCGCGGCAACACCGAACCGGAGCACTATTTCGATGTCGAGGCGCGGGCGCGGGGCGAAGAACCGGCACCACACATCCACGGGGCCCAGCTGCCCAACGATCATTGTCAGGCACATACACCCGTGCGTCTGCAGGACCGCGCCACAGGGCATGCAGTGCGGGCCATGTATCTCTACAGTGCCATGACGGATCTGGTCGCCGAGGGCGGTGATGGCCAGCTGGAAGAGGCGACGCTGCGTCTCTGGGATAATGTGACGCAGACACAGATGTACGTCACCGGTTCCGTCGGGGCGTCAGGACAGGGGGAGCGGTTCACGCAGGACTATGACCTGCCGGAGGAAACGTCGTACTGTGAAACGTGTGCCGCCATAGGTCTGGTGTTCTGGAGCCGGCGCCTCGTGGAACTCTACGGTCAGGCGAGATTTGCCGACGTCATGGAGCGGGCCCTGTACAACGGTGTCCTTGCCGGTATTTCGCTGGATGGCGAGCGCTACTTTTATGTGAACCCACTGGCCAGTCAGGGCACACATCATCGGCAGGACTGGTTCGGCTGTGCCTGCTGTCCACCCAACATCGCCCGCCTGCTGGCTGGCCTTGGCCACTATGCCTATTCCCAGGGCGAGGAGGCCTGGGTCCATCTCTATGCCGCCGGGCAAGCCGAACTCGTCGCTGGCGCTGCACGTCTGCGCCTGCGGATCACCACCAACTATCCCTGGGATGGCCACGTGGAGATCGAGATCGAACCCGACAAGGATGGTACGGAAGCGGTGCTCAACCTGCGTTTGCCTGACTGGTGCGAACGTGCCGATGTCCGCATCGGCGGCGAGAGTTTCACCCAGCAGATCGATGCTGCCAGGATCGGGTCGGGATACATCCGCCTGCAGCGTGCCTGGCGCCGGGGCGAACGCCTTGAGCTCGATTTCGATATGCCCCCCCGTCGCCTGTACGCGCACCCCCGCGTGCGCATGGCTGCCGGCAAGGTGGCGTTGCAGCGCGGACCCATCATCTACTGCCTGGAAGAGATCGACAACGAGGCCACGCCCCTGAGCCGTATCGGTCTGCCGCAGCACGCCACGATTGATGCTCGCCACGAGCCGGACCTGCTCGGTGGTGTGACAGTACTGGAGATGCAGGGCTACAGGCTGGATGCTGAAGATTGGCAGGCGACATTGTATCGTCCTCAAGCGCCTCAGCAGCAGCCGGTGCAACTGCGTGCCATACCCTACTACGCATGGGACAACCGAGCTGCCGGCCAGATGGCTGTGTGGTTGCGCGAACTCGATTGAGGGAGGCTAGAGTGACGAAGCTGGCGACGATGACGAGTGTGTGTCCGGACTGGACGCTGGACGAGGTGGTGGCCGGCATGAAACGGCACGGCTATCACGGACTGGAGCCGCGGGTGGAATGGGGGCATGCGTGCGGCATTGAAAGTGACCTGAGCGCCACGGCCCGGGCCGAGGTGCGTCGTCGCTTCGAGGACGAAGGCCTGTCGATCTGCTGCATCGCTTCAGGTGTGCGCATGGCCACACCCGACGCAACGGAGCGCGCCCGTCATGTACAGGACCTGCGGCGTTACATTGAACTGGCCGCCGATGTGGGCTGCGGTCTGATCCGCACCTTTGGGGGCCCGCGGGACACGGCCGCGCCATGGGCGATGGTTGTGGACTATACCGCCGACGGCTACCGCCAGGTGCTGAGCGATGCCGAGTCGGCGGGCGTAACGATATTGATGGAGACACACGACGACTGGTGCTGTGCAGCGCCGGTGCGGGCGGTGATTGAGGGGGTGCAGCACCCATCCCTGCAGGTCCTGTGGGACTTCATGCACACCCAACGCATGATGGAAACTCCGCAGGAGTCATTCGTCGCTCTCGGCCACCTGACACGACACGTGCACGCACACGACGGCACCTACGTGGATGGCCGCATGCAGGTCAGTGCCGAACTGGGGGCAGGTGTCATCGATCACGAGACGCCGCTGCACCTGCTGGAAGAAAGCGGCTTCGACGGCTACTTCTCCGTCGAGGTGATTCACAGGCCTGGCAGCGACCATGATGCCGACGGGGTCCTGGCCAGCTACGCAGCAGGCTTTCGCCGCTACCATCGAGCGTGATGCCGTGCCACTGACCAGCCGACCCCGGCGCCAGGGGCGCAGTTCGTCCGTGGCTTTTTTCTACCGGAGTCGTCACTCGGCACGACACAACATGCCGCCATCGACGACCAGCGATGTGCCGGTTATGAAGGAGGCCTCGTCGGAGGCCAGAAACAGCACTGCATTGGCAACGTCCTGTCCAGTCCCCAGGCGCTGCGCCGGTACCATTTTCGCATAGCCTCGACGTACCTTGGCCGGTACTTCCAACCGATCCCAAAGCGGCGTCAGAATGGCCCCTGGCAGCACGGCATTCACGCGGACGTCCGGGCCGAAGTCGATGGCCAGGGTTCGCGTAAGTCCGAGCAGACCCGCTTTGGCCGAGTCGTAGGCAGTGGCCCCGGCGAAGCTGACGAGTGAGTGCACCGAGGCGGTGTTGACGATGGCACCGCCCCCCGTTCTGCGCATGATGGGGATGCCGTACTTGGCCGTCAGAAAAACTGCTTTCAGACCGACGTTGAGCGTCAGGTCCCAATCCTTTTCATCGAGCTCCGTCGCTATGCCGTGACGGAACCAGATGGCGTTGTTGAAGATGATGTCGAGCCGTCCGAAACGCGCCTCCGTGCGCTCGAGCATGCGGCGGATCTGTGGTGTCTTCGACAGATCCGTCCGGACGTAGTAGGCGACACCACCGGCTGCGGTGATTTCGGCGGCGACCCGTTTGCCGCCCTGCTCATCGACATCGGCGATGGTGATCGAGGCGCCCTCCTGTGCCAGGCGTTTTGCCGTGGACTCACCAATGCCTGAGGCGCCACCGGTGACAATGGCGACCTTGCCGGCGACACGGCCTGTTGTTGATGTCATGAAGGCGTCCTCCTCACGTCCGGTCCGTTGGGTATGCGGGTGTTGTGCTGGCGATGCGCGGCAAGATATCAATCCCTCTGGGCCGCGGCCACCGCCCTTGAATCACCCCCGGGCAGATTCCTTTCTTTACGACTCCCCCGAGCCCATTCTGCCAGCCTTCCACATGAGAGTCGCCGCATGAGTGCATACACAGAGGGAAGTTCGACGCGCCCGGCGCCCACCGGTATCGGTGGGCTGCTGCGCAATATCGGGCCAGGCGTGGTCGTCTCCGGATCCGTCGTCGGTTCGGGTGAGTTGCTGGTGACGACCCGAATGGGTGCCGACGTCGGTTTCATCTTCCTCTGGGGCGTCATTGTTGCCAGCGTCGTCAAGTACTTCATCCAACTGGAACTGGGCCGACAGTGTCTGCTGCACGACGACACCACGATAACGGCCCTCAATCGCGTTCCGGGCCCTCGCCTGTGCAACACGTCCTGGGCGGCGTGGGTCTGTTCCCTGGGCTACTTCTCGGTATTCGCCGCCGTGATCGGCATTCTTGGTTCTGTTGGTGGACTGCTGGCGTCGGTCGTGCCCGCCATCCATCACAAGGCCTGGGATGTAGCTGTTTTCGTCCTCGTCGTGCTGCTCCTGTGGCGAGGGCTCTATGCCGATCTGGAAAAGATGGTCACCGTACTGGTTGCCGCCTTCAGCCTTGTTGTCATCGGCTGTCTGCTCGTGCTACAGGGCACACCGAACGCCATGAACTGGGCGGAAATCGCCTCGGGTTTCACCTTCGCCCTGCCGCCCGATGGCGCTTTTGTGGCACTGGCTGTGATGGGATCGGTGGGGGCCACCGCCGTGGAACTGTTCATGTATCCCTACTGGGTCCGCGAGAAGGGATATCCACGGTTCATCGGCGTCGATGACGGCACCCCGGAATGGCGGGCGCGATATCGTGGCTGGATGCGAGTGCTGGCGATGGACGCGGGCGTCTGTACCGCGATTGCCCTGACGATCACCTGCGCCTACTACCTGCTGGGTGCGTCGGTTCTGTCTCGTCTGCAGATCATGCCGCAGGGCATCGCCGTCGTTGAGCAGGTGTCATCGATCTTCACCGAGACCCTCGGGCCCGCGGCAAAGGGCGTGTTCATGGTGGGCGCTTTCTGCACCCTGTTCTCGACGTTGCTCGTGTTCGCCGCCAGTTCTGGCCGAATCGGCGCCGACTTTCTGCACCACGTCGGCTTTGCGGGGCTGCAGAGCGAGGCGGGGCGCAGTCGCTGGGTTCGCATCCTGCAGACGGTTTTTCCTGCATTCTGGCTCGTCGTCATCCTTTTTGCTGGCGACACGCCGTTCCTGCTGGTGCTGCTGGGAGCAAATGCCAACAACCTGCTATTGATCCCCATGGCCTACGGCGTGCTGCATCTGGCGATGCGCGAGGAGCAGAGCCGTCGCATGTCGATGGCCGTGGAAGCAGGCCTGATGTTGACGATCTGGGCGATCATCAACTTCACGGCCATCAATATCTATCTGACACTCACGCGCTAGGAGCATCTCCCCATTGGGGCCCTGCTGCCGAGGCTGACGTGGTACGAGCGGTCCTCGACCTGGCAGGTGGGATGCCTTGTCTTTCCAGATGACGGAGGAAATGGCGGCGATCTTCTTTGCCGGATGCGGCGACGCGGAATTTTCCAGGGGTGTGAGTCTCAGCTCCGGTGGCGTTCCACGAGTTCCTCGTAGCGCACGCCTGCGCCGCCGAACAGATCCAGGGCGCTGCCCACGGTATAGTCGATGCGGCCGCCGCCGATGTGTTCGATGCGGTCCACATCCGCCATGGAGCGTACGCCGCCGGCATAGGTGACTGGCAGCGGCACGGTGTCGGCCAGAAGGGCGACCAGGCGCGCATCGATGCCCTGTTGTCTGCCCTCAACCTGTGTCGCATGGACGAGAAACTCGCTGCAGAAACTGGCCAGGTGGTTGAGGTTTGCGCTGGATATCTCAAAGTCCGTGAGTTGCTGCCAGCGGTCGGTGGCCACGACATAGCGCCCGCCGGCATCCGGCGCACAACTCAGGTCAAGCACGAGTCGATCCCGCCCCGCCGCCTGCGCCAGACTCTCCAGATTTTCCTGCTGCAGTTGACCCGCGCGAAAGACGAAGGACGTGGCGATGACGCTGCCGGCGCCGCGATCGAGCCACATGCCGGCGTTGTCGCTGTTGATGCCGCCGCCAAGGTGCAGACCACCAGGAAAAGCCGTCAATGCTTCCGTGGCGGCACCTTCGTTGCCGGGTCCAAGCATGATGACATGGCCGCCGTCGAAACCATCACGGCGATACAATTCAGCATAGTGCGCCGCAGGCAGAGCAGAGGCGAAGTTGGTCTGCGGTATCGCACCATCGCGCAGTGAACCACCAACGATCTGCTTCACCTGGCCGTTGTGCAGGTCGATACAGGGACGGAAGCGCATCAGATGCGGTATTTCTGCACGCGTTCAGGATCCAGGGTCACGCCCAATCCCGGGCCGCAGGGTGGGTAGACATAGCCGTCCTCGATCCGCAGGCCATGATCAGCGACGTCATCTGCGTGATAGACACAGCCATTCACATCGCTGGCGAAACCAATATTGGGCATGGCAAAGGCCAGGTGCGCCTGGGCGGCGGTGCCGATGCCCAACTCAGGCATGCTGCCGATGATACACGTAAGGCGCGCCGCATCGGCGATGGCGAAGATGCGCGCCGCCGGGCCGAGGCCGCCCGCTTCGGAGACGTAGACATTGAACACGTCCACGGCATCGGCCTTGACGCAGGCTATGGCATCGGCGGGCGTCCACACCGATTCGTCCGCCATGATCGGAACGTCAAGCGCTTCGCGCAGGAAGCGCAGCCCTTCCAGATCACGCTCGTGCAGGGGCTGCTCGACAAGCTCGATGTCGAACTCTTCCAGTTCGCGGATGTAACGCGCCGCGGTCTTGGCATTGGGCCAGCCCATGTTGGCGTCGACACGGAGGCACAGATCCGGAAATCGCTGGCGCAGGGCCCCCAGGTTGGCCAGGTCCGCAGCGGCGTCGCGGCCCACCTTCATCTTCAGAGTGCCATAGCCCTCAGCCACGAGTGCATCCGCCTGGGCCACGACCTCGTCGACGGTGCCCATGGACAGAGAACGGGACAGAGCCAGTCGCTCGCGTACGGCACCACCGAGCAGTTGATACACCGGTGTGTCCAGAGCCTTGCCGAGAATGTCCCAGAGCGCCATCTCAATACCCGCCTTGGCGGGTGCCGAACGTGGCGACAACAACGTGTCCATTATGTCGGTGATCTGGCGGATCTGTGTCGGGTCGCGTCCGATCAGTGCGCCGGCAAGCAAACCGTTGATGTCGTCGGCGCAGCCACGTCCCCGTCGATCCCAGATGCTGGAGGCCTCGCCGACGCCGGTGATGCCGGCGTCGGTATCGATCTCAACAATGGCGTTTTCGCTGCCGGCGTGGGTGCCGAGGCTGCTGGTGAAAGGCGTGGGTCTGGGTACAAGGACGGCGGTGGCGCGGATGCTGGTGATCTTCACTTGTCATGGCTCCTCGGGATAACGGACAAACTGACGGCGATACGACGCGAGCGCAATCCGTTGCAGCGAGCTTATGCCGCTGTCGCGTGGTACTCACTCAGGATTGTGGTCCCGTGGCGGCGATGATCGACACACTGCAGGCCCACAACCTTTGCCGATAAGTCTATTTCCTTCGGGTGCTGCACGAACAGGCTACCCTCGACAGCCAGTACGCCAGCCTTGCCCACAGCGGAAAGCAACACTTCGCACAATGGCTGACCGTTGTGCAGCGCCTTGTAGGGGGGATCGAGGTAGATGACATCATAGCGTCGGCCCTCAGCCGCCAGATCCGTGAGTGCCTTCTGCCCGCGAAGGTTGACCAATTCGAGGTGTTGCACCCCCCAGTCACGCAGCAATTGTCGCAGGAGGTCGCAGCGACGACGATCCGGCTCGACGGCGGTGACCGTGGCCCCGCGGCTGAAGGCTTCGAGTGCGATCTGTCCGGAGCCGGCACAAACATCGAGAAAGCTGAGGCCTTCGAGAGTGGCCCCGAGGCGATCGAAGATCGCCTCCTTCAGGCGGCCGGAGGTTACGCCGATGTCACCGTGGCGCTTGGGATTGAAGGGAATGATGCGGCCGCGCAGGCAGCCGGTAACGATTCGCACAGAGCCACAGT
>CALFPI010000044.1 GCA_937919035.1 uncultured Gemmatimonadaceae bacterium | reverse complement strand
GCGCATTCACGAAAGCGTGCGCCGAAGAAGCCGGATGCTTCGAGCCGCGTGCGCAGCAGCGTTTCGACCCGGCCGGAATGTACCAACGACAGGATCTCGTCCGCGTCGGTCTCGTCGGGTAGCACAATGATGATGCAGTCGTTGGCCGGATACACTTCGAGGCGACTGTGGAAGCGCTCCTCCCAGGCAGCATCGAGAGCCAGGGCATAGGGCTGATTGACGCGACCACCCCAGAACGTGTGCAGAATGACCTGGCTGCCCATGTGCCCTGCCGGGCCGCAGGCAACTTTCTCCACAAGGATGTGATGGCGGTGGGGCAGGCGTGCGCCTGTGGCCTCACGTTGGCGTCGCAGGAAGTTGAGCAACTGCTCAGCGGCGACGTCGTCCATGTGATGCTGGGTCAGCAGACGTTGGCGGAACGCAGCGGACTCAAGGCCCGCGTCGGCGTCCTCGAGGAAATCGCCGATGGCATTGGAGAAATGGAAGTCCCGATTGCCGCCCTCGCCCTTCCAGAAGGGCAGGGCCACGGCCTTCGGGGACGCCGGTGTCACAAACACGTCGTTGTGGGTGATTTTCTGAATCGTCCAGTTCTGCGTACCCAGCGTGAACGACTGTCCCTCGGAGGACTCCCAGACGAATTCCTCGTCGAGTTCGCCCAGCACCGCACTCGAGTCGGCGAGGCGCAACTGGAAGTAGCCGCGGTCGGCGATGGTGCCCCCCGACATGTACAACTGATACATGGCACCTTTGCGCGCGACCGCCGTGTTGTCCAGGCGGTCCACCGTGATGCGCGGACGCAGGTCGCGGATGCGACTGCCAGCGTACCGACCGGCGAGCATGTCGATGACGAGGTCAAACTGGCGTCGGCTGAGGGTGTGGTACGGGTAGCTGGTGCGGATGTCGTCAAACAGATCATCCAGGTCCCAGGACTCGACCCCGGTCATTGCCACCAGCACCTGTGCCAGCACATCGAGGGCGCCCGTGATGGGGTGAATCGCCTCGATGTCGTGTGTGTCGATGCGTGCTGCCAGAACGGCGGCCTCGAGAAAGTCGTGGGAGTGCGTTGGGTACAAGGTGGCGCGGCTGACCTGCCCCACCTGGTGGCCGGCACGACCTACACGTTGGATGGCAGAGGAGATGGCCGGCGGGGATTGCACCAGGATCACTTCATCGAGGGCGCCAATGTCGATACCCATCTCCAGCGAGTTCGTCGCGACGATGGCCTTCAGGTCACCCGCCTTCAGCCGGGTCTCGACGACCTCGCGGATCTCGCGCGACAGCGAGCCATGGTGGGCGTAGGCCAGGGGCCGTTCACGTTCCTCGTTGAGAAAGCGGGTGATTTTCTCACACAGCCGCCGCGAATTGGCAAATACCAGGGTGGAGCGATTGCGCTCGATGATGGTCTCGAAATCGGCGATCAGTGCCGGCCAGATGGAGTCCTTGCTGGTCTCCTCTGTGCCGTTGGCCGCCTCTTGCGGGAAGACCACGCGGACATCGTACTTCTTGATGGTTGCCGAGCGCAGGATCTGCACGGGCCGTGGTTCGTACTCGGCGGCGCCCGCTGTGCCTCCCACAAGGCGGTAGCCACCAACAAATTCGGCGACCCGTTCCAGGGGACGCACGGTGGCCGACAGGGCAATACGCTGGAACTCACCTGACAGACGTACCAACCGATCCACGGCCGTCATCAGGTGGACGCCGCGCTTGCTGCCGACAACGGCGTGGATCTCATCGAGGATGACCGTCTGCAGCCCCGAGAGCAGTCCGCGGCCCCCCTGGGATGAGATTAGCAGATTCAGCGACTCCGGCGTCGTGATGAGGATCTCCGGGGGCTGCCGCAACATGCGCCGCCGTTCCTCCTGTGGTGTGTCACCGGAGCGCGTCAGGGCACGGATGTTCGGGAACGGCGCACCGGCCGCTTCGAAGACCTGGCGCAGCTGCTCCAGTGGCGTGAGCAGGTTGCGGCGGATGTCGTTGTTCAGCGCCTTCAGCGGCGAGATGTAGAGGACACTGGTCGAGGCTTCAGGCCATGCACCTGACACGAGGCGGTCCAGCGCCCAGAGAAAGGCGGTGAGGGTCTTGCCTGAACCCGTGGGCGCCGTCACCAGAACGTTGTCACCGGCGGCGATGCGTGGCCATGCAGCCTGCTGCACGTCGGTGGGTGTACCGATATTTTCCGTGAACCACTGGCGCAGCAGAGGATGAAACAGCTCGAGGGCCGCCTCGGCTGGCGGGCGGGTGGTGTCGGACACGTCCGTGTGCGTCACATCCGTGTGCGTCACATCCGTGTCGGTCACATCCAGAGGACGACGATGATGCTCATCAGGAGCAGATAGAGCAGCTGGTAGCCACCATCCAGCAACCACGCGCCGATGGGCCGATCGGAGTAGAAGTTGGCGATGAGGCCGACGGGGCCGACGAAACCGCCAAAGATCAGCAAGGCCAGCTTGACTGCCTGGGTCACCGTGTCGAGGACGACGTAGTCTGCCAGCACCGTCAGGGACGAGGCCATGATGCCATAGCAGATGAAGGAGACACCATACGCTCTGGGTGCGTCGGCCTTCATCTGCTCCTGTTCGGCGGCGGACTTGTGGGCGACACCGTTGAGCCGAAGCCAGGCGTCGGCGAACAGGGCGCCGTACCACACCGCACCCAGGGCGAAGGCGACAACGGTGGCCACGAGGATGGCGAACGGGTTGAAGGAGACCAGACTCATGGTAACCTCAATCGGTATCGGGGCGTGGTGGATTGCCCCAGTGATGGTCCGGATCGGCACCACGGATGACAACACCTTTGCCGGACCAGCCCTGATAGGCGCGAACATCACTCGTGCAGTAGCGCAGCGTCAGACCACACCGTCGCCGAGCGGAGTTGTTGGCGCCGGAGCCGTGCAGCAGCAGGTCGGAATGGATCGACATCTGTCCCGCCTGCAGTCGCACGTCCACGGGCTCGCCGAAACGGGCCTCGGCATCTGTCACCGTCTGGTTCAGCACATTGTTTTCGGCGGCGTCGCTTTCGCGGTAGGGCAGATGGCCGTGCGTGTGGGACCCGGGCAGGAAGCGCATGCAGGCGTTGTCCGTGTCGGCGTCGTCGATGGCGAGCCAGACCGTCACGGTCTTTGACGGTGTGATGGGCCAATAGCTGGCATCCTGATGCCAGGCGACGGTCTTGCCGTCGTGCGGCATCTTGCAGAAGAAATGTGAGCCCCAGCCGATGACATGGTCCCCCAGCAGGTCACTGACACAAGCAACGATCCGCGGTTCGGCCAGCAGGTCATAGACGTGCCCGTACGTCATGTGCGCAGTGCTGATAGAGTACTGGTCCTTGCCATTGGCCAGGACCCGCGCCAGCAGTTCATCGAAGTAGCTGCGGATCCTGATGATCTCGTCGGTGGAAAAGACGTCGATGGGAAGGATGTAGCCGTGTTCGTTGAAATGGTCGATCTGGCTGCGCGTCAGGGCGGCAGGCGCGTCGACGCCGCAGGGCCGAAAGGCGAGATCGCGTGGTACTTCACCGAGGACGTCATCGGTGATCGAATTGTAGTGGGTCGGTGTGGGCGGGATCGTCATGCTTGTACTCCTTATGGGATACAGAGTACAAAAGGCGGGGCGTGGAACCGTGGCAAGTGGGACGGCTAGGGCAGCCTGCCCGCTGCACTGAGCACATGGTAGGCAACGATGCCCAGGCTCACGTGCACATTCAACGAGGCCCCCTTCCCGTGCATGGGAAGAAACACGGTCTGGTCACAGGCAGCCAGCGTACGATTGGTGACACCATGGTCCTCGTGGCCGACGACGAGGGCCACACGATCGCCGTAGCTGGCTGTATCGTAGGGCACTGCGGCGGCGGTGATTTCCACGGCTGTTACGCGGTACCCATCCTGGTGCAGGCGCTCTACGACTTCGGCGGCGTCCTGGGTATACTCCCAGGGTACACGTCGCTCACGGCCGCGGCCCACCTTCTTGATCAGCGCGTGTGGTGGGCATGTGGTGATGCCGGTGAGAATCATGCGGCGTACGCCACAGGCGTCGGCGATACGGAAGGCGGATCCCACATTGACGGGGTCCTGCATGTCCTGCAGGACAAAGACCAGATCCACCTCTGCGCGTGGCACACGCTTGAGAAAATCGGTGAGGGGCTTGCCGCGCAGTTGGCGGACGGGCGCTGCAGGATCGGTCATCTACGACACGGATCCCTGGCCCAGGGGCTTGATGATCATCTCCGGGATGACCACCCTCGCCGGTAGTGTCGCGACGAAGAGCACGGCAGCGGCAATGTCTTCCGGCTGCAGGATGCGTGCCTTGTGCTCGTCAGTGACCGGCACAGGGCGCTGATCAAGGATCGGCGTGTTGATCTCTCCCGGCGAGATCACGCAGGAGCGGATGCCATGTTTCGCCTCTTCCAGATCGATCATCTTCGTCAGCACGGACATGGCGTGTTTGGCGGCTGAATAAACGACGCCGCCAAGGACACTGGGTGCCGTGCCCGCCATGGAGGAGACGGCGATGACGAGGCCACCCTTCTGGCGGCGCATATGTGGCAGGACCTCGTGCACAGTATTGAAGGCACCCGTGGCGTTGACATTCATGACCAGATCCCAGTCTTCCGGGGCCAGTTTTTCCAGCGATCGATCGGCGATGTTGATACCGGCATTGTTGACGAGCACATCGATGCGGCCGAAGCGTTCGATCGTCCTCTCGACGATCTCGTGAACGCGGACCCGGTCGGTAACATCACCCGCCTCGGCATGGGCGCCGGCTCCCACTGCGGCGCAGGCCGCCTCCAGTTTGGCCGCGTCACGTCCCATGGCCACGACCTGCGCACCCTCGGCGACACAGGCGGCGACGATGGCAGCGCCGGCGCCGGAACCACCACCGGTGACGACAACGATCTGCTCCTTCAGCCTCATTCGACCACTTCCTCTCCGAAAATCTGGGTTCGGTTCATGATGCGCCGCTGCGCATCGGGGAACGGCAGGCGCCGGTGCATGGTGGGACGATTGTCCCAGATGACCAGATCGCCAACCTGCCATTGGTGGGTGTAGATGAACTGCGGTTGATCCATGTGCCGGTACAACTCGCGCAGCAGATTGTCCCCCTCGTCACGAGGCATATCGTGCACATGGCTCGTCAGGTGGGGGCTCACGTAGAGCGACAACCGTCCCGTCTCCGGATGTCGTCGCACGACGGGGTGTATGGTCGGCTCAGGTGGATTCTGTGCCGCCACGTAGTGTCGATGCACGGCGCGCAGCGTGCGCAACCAGGTCTGCTGCGGGGCTGGCAGGGCGGCATACGCGGCGCGACAGTCCACCCACTGGGTCTGCCCACCTTGGTCCGGGATCTCGACGGCATACAGCAGCGAGGCTGTCCCTGGTTTTGGCAGGTAGGACAGATCGGAATGGAAGTCGATCAAGTCGTTGCCGAGGGCGCCGATGGGTTCACCATTCTCCTTCACATTGGAGATGATGAAGATCTCCTTCACCCGGCGTGCGCGTTGCTTTCGTACGTGTTCTACAGGTGTACCGAAATGACGGGTGAAGCGGACCTGATCGTCGTCGCTGATATGTTGGTCACGGAAGCAGAGCACGCAGTGATCGAGCAAGGCCTGTCGTATCAGGGCGACTTGCGCCGTCGACAGACGTTGTGCCAGATCGACCCCGCGGATTTCGGCGCCGAGGGCGGCGCCGGCGGGCATCACCTGCATCGTGGCAGTGGGCAACGACTCAGGCCTGCACGGTGCACGTGTCGAAAGCGGCACGCATCGCCTCCTGAGGCGTTCGGGTGCGGGTGAAAGCACCGAAGCAGAGCGATTGGCGGATGGTGGTCAGGGTGAGACTCCGACAACGGGGCAGTACACTGGATCGTCGTAGTGGGGCCGACCATCGGCAGCCCGCGTCAACTCGTCATTGGGATGCGCGTAGAGCGTGCCATTGTCGTGATGTCTTTCGACGTACGTATTGCTGGCCGGCTGCAAGTGCAGAGCGATCGATCGACGCGGGGCATCGGTTGTATTGGGCGGGCTGCCGTGGATGGTCTTGCAGTGATGGAAACTGACCTGACCCCGACGCATGATGGCAGGCGCCTTGACCACCGGGGCACCACCTGTGGCGAACTGCTTTTCCAGACCGGCGAGGTCACTGGAGAAGAAGTTGAGATGATTGTTCTCCGGCCAGCGGTGACTGCCATCGATGAAGGTGATCGTACCGATCTTTTCATCGACGTCGGTGAAGGGTACCCAGGCGGTGAGCATGTCCGGTGACGAACACGTCCGCCAGTAACCGAAGTCGGTGTGCCAACCCACGGCCTGTGGCGCCTCGGGTGGCGAGGGTGGCTTGTAGAGCAGCTGATCATGCCACAGGCGCACGTCTTCGCCGGCGAGCAGCGCTGCCGTGGCGCCGAGGGCCGGCACGCGCAGAAGGGCGTTGAGCTCGGGGACAATCGTGGTGGTGTAGTCGTTCTTGCGCAGCTTGTCGGCGCCGGTGCCCTGCCACCATGCCAGGTTGTAGGTCCGCTGATTCGGCAGCTCGATCCGTTGCTGGTGCAAACCCGCGTAATAGACCTCACTGGCCTGGACCGCCCGGTCCAGTGTGTCGTCATCGAACAGGCATGGCGAAATGTACCAACCGTGCTCACGGTAGTGAGCGACGTCGGCTTCTGTCGGCAACAGCTGCGGATCGATGTCATTCATAGCCGACAAAGCAACGTGGGCAGAGCCGACCCTGTCAATCACCGGCCGCTGCCAGGTATTCGAGCTGGAACCGTGCCACTTCGTCTGCCGGTACCAGGAGCAGGATCTGCTGGTAGCGCTCTGCTGCTGCGACGTTGTCGCCTTTGAATCGATCCACGCTGGCCAGACTGTGCAGGATGTCCGCCCGTGGCCCCAGCTGGTCGAGCAGGGCCTGGAGCCGCAACCCCACGTCGTCGAACCAGTCCGGGTAGCTGGGGCCTGTCCCCGGGCTGACAGCACGTCCGACGAGGCGCGCGCCAACGCCGACCAGGCCGAGCAGGCCCCCTCCCGTGGAGCTCTGGCCCAGGGACAGGTCCGGTTTGACCTTGTTCATGCCGCAGACGGCGGCTTCCATGAAGGCCGCCGCCGCATCCTCGTGTCGCCCGGCCTCCAGCAACAGCACGCCCCGGTTGTAGTGCACGGCATGATTGTCACCATCGACTTTGACCAGTTCGTCGTAGGCCGCCAGTTCTGCGGCGGCATCTGCCGTCACCTCCGCCGCCTGCGCCTGCCGCCGCAATTGCTGAACCGAGAGCTGTCCGGCGGTGATGACATCAACAGCCGCAGCCCTGTATTTTCGTGGCACGAGAAGGGCGGTGGCGTTGTCACCTGGCGGTGTGAACAGCGTCGGGCGGACGATGTGCGGCACGCCGGCAAGGGTGAGACGATCTGACAGAGCCAGCACGTGTGTGGCATCTTCGTTGCTGGCCAGGGTCTTCCAGTCGTCGAGGTGGTGACCGGCGCCGGCCCCCTCCCGCCAGGGCTGCAGGCGAAGAAAGCCCTCGAGCGCCCCGCGGGCAGATGCCGTGGCGTCGATCAGGTAGGAGTGCTCGTAGCGATCCTCCGTATAGGCGTGCAGGACCCAGCCCCAGGCCTCTCGCTGCAGGACCAGCGTTGCCCCCAGGCAATGGGTGAAACTGGCGACGGCGCGGCGCGGGACCGCATCGGTAACGAGGGCCAGTGCCGTATCGATGTCTGTTTCGCCGGAGCGTGTTTCGCCCGCATGTACGCGCACCCGATTGATGCAGGCTTCGATGGACGTACCGCGGCGGGCAAATTCACGTAACGCCTCATCGGCGAAAGCGGCGGAGTTGTCCGCGCGGTTCAGCGTCAGATTGCGCACCAGCTCGAGGTCGCTCAGCGACGCACAGCGCTCCAGCAGGAGTCGTTCCTCTTCCATGGAAGGAGTTAGTCCAGAGGCAAACGGCGACGGGGGCGTTCTTCGTCCCCGGGTCGGCTACGTCGCAGCAGCCCCATGGTGGCGCTGCCCGCCCACCAGAGGATGACGAGTACACCGGCCAGCACATAGGGCAGGGCTCTGGAGTCCAGCAGGCCCTTGGCCTGCGCGAAAATCGTATCGATTGTCAGCATGGTGCGTGGCCTTGAGTATAGCCGGGAGCCGGCGACCTCATCAACCCCCTACATTCACCTTTTCAGCCCAGCCATCGTCCACGATTCCAAAGGAATGCTCCATGAGAAAAATCGGTCACTACCTGGCCTGTATGAGCTTTGTCCTCACCATCACAGCCGCTGCTCACGCCGATCCCGACGGCGCGGCTCTATACGGCGCAAACTGTGCCCAGTGCCACGGCGCCGAACTGCAGGGAGGCAACGCGCAGAGTCTCGTGGATGGTGTGTGGCAGTTCGGTGGTGGCGAGTGGGGGATGGCATCGACGATTCAGCAAGGCATTACCCATCTCGGCATGCCCGCCTTCGGCTTGGCCCTGGCACGAGATGAGATCGACGCCATCGTTGGATTTCTGCAGTCGCAGGAGCAGGCCTACGATCCGCAACCCCGGCCCCTGCCGCAGAGGCTGCAATCGCAGGAGTACGACATCGCCGTCGAAGTTTTTGCCACAGGACTCGAGATCCCGTGGTCCATCGACTTTCTCGATGCCCACACAGCACTGATCACCGAACGCCCCGGGCGGCTGCGTATCGTGAGCAACGGTGTGTTGGCGGAGGCGCCCGTTCGCGGTACTCCCACTGTGCTGCACGAAGGGCAGGGGGGGCTGATGGATGTTGCTGTGGATCCAGATTTCGGTGACAACGGCTGGATCTACTTGTCCTACAGCCACGTGCTGTCGAGCCTGCGGGAGGGTGATGAACGCCCGGCATCGATGACCCGCATTGTGCGCGGACGTATTGTCGCCAATGTGTGGACGGACGAACAGGTGCTGTTCGAAGCACCACATGAGACCTACATCACAACTCGACATCACTACGGGTCACGCATCGTCTTTGATGCCCGTGGCGATCTGTACTTCTCCATCGGTGATCGCGGCCGCGGGCCGTTGGCGCAGGATCTGACCCGGCCCAATGGCAAGGTCCACAGGATTCATCGCGATGGCACCATCGTCGAGGACAATCCCTTCGTCCATCAGGCGGGGGCGTTGCCGAGCATTTTCAGTTACGGTCACCGCAATCCCCAGGGCCTGGCCATACACCCCGAGACGGACAGGCTGTGGGAATCCGAACACGGACCCATGGGTGGCGACGAAGTCAACGCGATCCACGCCGCAGGCAATTACGGCTGGCCGGAGATCTCCTACGGGCGCAATTACAACGGCAGTCAACTCACCGCGTTTGAGCGCAAGCCTGGTATGGAGCAGCCAGCGTGGGTCTACCGGCCCTCGTCCGCCGTCTGTGGTCTCGATATCTACGACGGAGAGCAGTTCCCGAAATGGCAGGGGCACCTGCTGGTAGGAGCGTTGAAGTACGAGTCCGTCGATCTGCTGACCGTCGTCGATGATCGCGTCATCCACCGCGAGACGATCGTGAAGAACCTGGGCCGCGTGCGTGACGTCGCTGTCGGGCCCGACGGTGCTGTCTACGTTGTGCTCAACGGGCCTGGACGTGTCATCCGTCTGACGGCGATCATCGACCGCCTGGAGGCGGCGCGCTAGCGGGCGCCAAGGCCGATGTGGTTCGGCGCCAAGGCCGATGTGGCTCTGCACCAGCGCCGTTCGGTCTGGTGTCCGCGCCGATGCTTTTTCCGGTATGTTACCCCACAGATGGGCGGCAGGTTCCGCCTCGCACCAGGTGCAGGACCAGAGAAAGATCAGCATGGCTCGTTTGCAGGATCTGCCGGAGGGCATGCGGTCCTATCTGACCGATCTGCCCTGTCCGGTGTTTGCCACCCAGCCCTGGGTTCGGGGCCCATCGTTGCGGGATCGCAAGGTGGCGATCATCTCCACGGCGGGATTGCATCGCCGTACGGACCGCCCCTTTGCATCCGGTGCCGGTGACTACCGGATCATACCGGGGGACACGGCCCGCGGTGATCTGGTGATGACCCATCTGTCGCAGAACTTCGATCGCACCGGTTTTCAGCAGGACTGGAATGTTGCCTTTCCACTGGATCGTCTGCGCGAGCTGGCAGCCGAGGGGAAGATCGGCGGCGTCGCCGATTATCACTATTCGTTCATGGGTGCCACCGGCCCGGAGCAGATGCAGGCCGTCACCGGTGAACTGGCTCGACTGCTGCACGGTGATGCCGTCGACGCCGTGCTGCTCGTCCCCATATGACCCAACTGCACGCGCGCCGTGGGCGGGCTGGCACATTATCTGGAACATGCGGGCATTCCGACGACCTCGATCAGTCTCATACGGGAACACAGCGAGCGGATGCGTCCACCACGAACCCTGTGGGTGCCCTTTGAGCTGGGGCGCCCCCTGGGCGTACCGAATGATGCAGCGTTTCAGCGGGCTGTGGTTCTGGCCGCGTTGCAGTTGCTGGAAGTCGAGGACGGGCCCGTTGTGCTGCAGGACTATGCTGTCGAAGCACCGGCGGTCATCACCAGCGCGGACGGCTGGGCCTGCCCGCTGAATCTGCCGCCGGTAGAGGCGGCGGGGGAGATCGGCCCGTTGACGACGGCTTTCCAGCAGGAAATGCAGCAGATGCGATCCTGGTATGACCTGGCCGTGAGCCGACGAGGATCGACCACGGTCGGCGCCAGTGGGCTGCACATCGAGGCGCTGGCAGATTTCATCTGCACACTGCTTGCTGGTCGGATCCCGCAGGTGCCAACGGCTGAGATCCCGCTGGTGCGGCGTGTCAATCTGGTGGCCGATGATATCAGGGCGCTGTACGCAGAAGCACTGACGGCACAACCCGGACAGGACGTGGTCGGTGCCGACCAACTGGCGGACTGGTTCTATACCGAGACCGCCGCCGGTCGCGTGTTCCACGCGCTGCGCGCCGCCGGCAGCAACAGAGAGGATGCCGAATTGCAGGCCATCACCGGCTCGCTGGCCGTTCCTGCACGACTCGCCAGCGGCGCATAAGTACCGCAGAGCCCCCCATCAGGGCAGGGGCCGTGGGCAATCACCAAGTGGACGGAGCGGGATATGGCCATCGTACCATGCAGGCCCAGGTGGCAGGGCACCATGAGCGACCGGGAACGATTCAACCAGCAGATGCACTACCAGTCGGTGGACCGCTGTTTCAACATGGAATTCGGCTACTGGAACGAGAACTTCACTCTCTGGGACCTTTTCCGTGACAACGGCATCCGCAACAACGCCGAAGCCGATGTCTTCTTCAATTTCGATCACATCGCCGGCACCGGCGGGCACGTGTGGCTGCATCCGACCTTTGCGCAGGAGACTGTGGCAGAGACGGCGACGACGCGCATTCTGATGAATGCCGATGGCCTGCTCGCCGAGGTCCCCCTCGACGGGCACGACACCATCCCGCACTACATCAAGGCATCAGTCGTGACGCCGGATGACTGGCGGCGTGTCAAGGATGAACGCTTTCAGCGCGATGATCCGGTCCGTCGGTTGGATGTGGCGGCCATCGTGCGACAACACCCGTCCGACCGTGACTATCCTCTGGGTGTGAACTGCGGTTCCATGATCGGCAAGATCCGCGATATGCTCACCTTCGAGGGGCTGGCGTATGCGATCTACGATTATCCGGACATGATCGAGGATATGGTGGAGACCTGCTGCGTGCTGGTGGAGGATGCGCTGGACCAGATCCTGCCGCACGTGGATGTCGACTTCGGCACCGGCTGGGAGGACATCTGCTTCAAGAATGGTCCCATCATCAACATGGACCTCTACACCAACGTTGTGCAGCCCCGCTACAAACGCATCGGCAACAAACTGCATGCCGCCGGTATCGATCTGTGGTACACCGACTGTGATGGCGACGTGCGGCCGTTTATCCCGGGATTCCTCGACGCGGGTATCAACTGCCTGTTCCCGTACGAGGTGAACTCGTGCGTCCATCCCGCCGAACTGCTCGACGAGTACGGTCAGGACCTGCGCATCATGGGAGGGATCGACAAACTCGAACTGGCCAAGGGCCGAGAGGCGATCCAGGCGTATCTGCAGAGTGTGGACCGCCTGGTGGCGCGTGGCGGCTACATCCCATTCTGTGATCATCGTTGTCCACCCGACGTGCCGCCGGATGATTATCTGTTCTACCTCGACCTCAAGGAACGCATGTGGGGGCAGGGCCCGACAGACAAGGAAAGGATCCTCTAGCGCCTGGGGTCGATCAGCACACGTCCGCGGATCTGACCGCGCAGCATGGTTTCGGCCCGTTGCTCGATCTGTGCCAGGCCGATCTCTTCCACCTCCATGCGGTCGAACAGCGCCCGCGGCAGGGCGGCCAGTTGTTTCCAGGCATCGACGCGTCGCCCGTAGGGCACATCAACGCTGTTGATACCCAGCAGGGAGACGCCGCGAAGAATGAAGGGCATCACCGTTGTTGGCAGGTCGGCCCCACCGGCAAGGCCAACGGCGGTGATACAGCCATCGGCCGCCGTCTGCGCCAGCAGGCGTGCCAGGACGCGGCCACCGACGTTATCGATCCCCCCCGCCCAGCGACTCGGCTCGAGCGGGCGGGCGTCACTGTCGAAATCGGCGCGCGGGTGAATCTCGCTGGCGCCGAGAGCCCGCAACCAGTCGTGGCTGTCCGGTTTGCCGGTGACGGCATGCACCTGGAAGCCGCGTTGCGCCAGGATCTGCACGCCCCAACTGCCAACACCACCGGTGGCACCGGTGACAACGATGGGTCCGGCCTCCGGCTGCACGCCAGCGCCCTCGAGGCGCAGGGCACAGAGCATGGCGGTGAAACCTGCCGCACCCAGCAGCGCCGCGTCCCGGCAGGACAGCGCCGGAGGCAATGGCAGCAGCCAGTCCGGGTCGAGGCGCATGGACTCGGCGAAGCCGCCCCAGTGTTTTTCGCCCATACCCCAGCCACCGGCAAGCACGAGATCCCCTTCATCGTAGCGCGCGTCCACCGACGCGCACACGGTGCCCGTCAGGTCGACACCGGGCACGAGGGGGTAGCGCCGCACGATCGGTCCCTTGCCGGTAACGGCGAGAGCGTCCTTGTAGTTGAGATCGGACCACGCCACATCGACCTGTACATCGAGGTCGGGGAGCTCGTCGTCCGAGAGCATTTCGATGCGACAGCGGGGTTCATCGCTGTGCAGGCGGAGGGCACGTGGCATGGATCGAAAGTAACCGCCGCCTCGTTGCCTTCCAACCCCGGTGTCCCCAAGTCAACGGGTCACCGGGTCACCGGGTCACCGGGTCACCGGGTCACCGGGTTAGCACCATGCGCCGTGACAACTGACGCACAGCGGCCGATTCGTCACCGAAGCGAAGTCGACAGGTATAGACGCCCGATGCTACCGGTTGGCCGCTGCCATCCATCCCGTCCCACGCAAGGCGCACCATACCCCCCGCTTCATGGAACTGTGACCAGGTGCGTACGCGCTGGCCCAGGGCATCAAAGATCGTGATCTCGAGATTCCCTCTGGAGGGAATCTCGGCTTGGATGCGAGTGACACCGTTGAAGGGATTCGGGTAGTTCTGTTGCAGCTGCAGCAGACCAGATCGCGGCAGCTCCGCTACCACGGTAGCCGGCTCGTGCCGCCCGATCTTCTGCGCCAGCAGGTCCCAGGTCTCAGGCCGCCGGCTTTCGTAGCCCAGGGCCCAGATGCCGACGCCGCGCAACCCCGCATCGAGGGCCAGGTCGAACTTCATGCCCAGACTGGTGATGTCGTCGTACCAGACCTGCACCCATCGATTGCCATCCTGGTAGCGATACCACGGTGTGCTCGACGTCGCATCCCAGCGGTTGCCGTGTGTCACCCCTCCCAGAAACGTGGCCCAGATCTGCGGGTAACGCACAAACGTCGTCGTTGGCGCATTGGCCTCGGGACCGGCTGTTGTCCACTGGCAACCATAGTAGGGTACGCCGAGAATCAGCTTTTCCGGATGGGTTCGTGTCACCTCGCCGAAGTCACCATGGATCGTGGTCGTGATGTTACGACTGCCACCATGCAACGGCGCCGTGGGCCCAGTGCGATCACTCCAGCTGCCGGTGAAGGCGTAGCCCATGATGAACAGATAGTCGCAACTGGCGGCGAGCCCCGGAAAGTCCCAGCGCCCCGCCCAGTCCACGGGAGGCGCGGCGAAACTGACCTCGCAACCGGGGATCTCCGTATGCAGATACCGCGTCAGTTGCGCCATGAAGTCGTTGATCGATCTGGGCCAGCCATTGGCCCCGGGGCCCTCGAAATCGATGATGACTCCATCGGCGTTGCCTGCCAGCAATTGCTGGCCGATGGCGACAAAGAATCGCTGTCGGCGTGTTTCGCTGGTGATCAGCGCGTGAACGTCGCTGTCGCCAAACAAGGTGGCTGTAAGAATCACCCGCACACCCTTGGCATGGGCGCTGTCGATGAGTGCCGTCCAGGGCCAGCCACGGGTGTCGCTGATGGTCCCTTCAGGGCTGACTTCCACGGAGAATGCTGCGATATGGGTCAACAGAGAAAAGTCGAGTTGATGGTAGTACGTCTGGTCGACCCAGTAGGGCAGAAACCCGAAGACCACCGGCGTCGTGGATGCCGATTTGGCGGCGCCTTGCAGCGCCACCGTCGGGCGCCCGCCCCTGCCGATCAGATCGGCCAGTATTGGATCATCGCGGTGCCGTTGCAGATCCATGACATGGGGGCCCTGCCACGCGGCAGTTTCGTCGGCAAAAGACTCGTCGGCAACGGTGGGCCGTGCCGGCGAAATGCAAGCCAGCAGGATCATGAGTCGACAGCACAGCAGGCTCTTCATGCCCGTGAATGTACGGATGGCAGAGCCGAAGATCACATGAGACCCATCCCTTCGGCAGAATTGGGCGATATTCACCAATGAAGGTGACACGACGGACGCGGATGTCGCTGTCAATCGAATGTCGATGCGCAAGGGGTTGCACAATGGATGACAACGGACCGTTCAATGGCCTGGGGCTGAACCCGACATGGGTGGCGGCACTGGCGGCTCATGCAATTTCGCAACCGACGGAGATACAGCAACAGGCGATTCCCGTCGTGATGCAGGGGAAGGACACCTACATCAGTTCAGAGACCGGCACCGGCAAGACACTGGCCTATCTGCTGCCGCTGCTGGAACGGCTGGATGCTTCGAGCAAGAATCTGCAGGTCGTGATTCTGGCGCCCACCCTCGAACTGGCGCTGCAGATCCATGAGCAGGTGCGGGCCCTGACGACGGCTGCCGGCAGCGATATTCGTTCGCAGGCGCTGATCGGGGGCGTGTCGTTCAAGCGGCAGTTGGAGCAACTCAAGGCCAAGCCGCACCTGATCGCCGGCACACCGGAGCGCGTGCTGGAACTGATCAACAGCCGCAAGCTCAAGATGCACGAGGTCCAGTGTGTGGTCGTAGATGAGGCGGACCGCCTGCTGGTGGATCAGATCCGGGAAACCGTCGAATCCGTCATCCGCTCCGCCCCGAGCCGCCGCCAACTGGTTTTCGTCTCCGCCACGCAACAGGCACAGACCAGCGGCAACGTCCGCACGCTGGCGCCGGACCTGCTCATGGTGGACACCGGCGGCGACAGGGTGAGCGCCACCATCGAGCACTTGTTCGTCATTGTCGAGCAACGCAAGAAGCCGGAAATGCTGCGGCGACTGATCCACGCCACGCAGCCGGAACGCGCTCTGGTTTTCGTGCACCGCAACACCCGCGCCGAAGAGTTGGCCGACAAACTCGGCTTCCACGATCTGCGGGCCGTGTGGATCCATGGTGCAGCCGACAGGATGGAACGCAAGCAGGCGATGGAGGCTTTCCGCCGGGGTGATGCCCGCGTGCTGATCTCATCGGATCTGTCCGCCCGCGGGCTGGACCTGCCAGGGGTCACGCATGTTTTCAACCTGGATCCACCGACGCAGAGTCAGGACTATCTGCATCGCGCTGGTCGCACGGGGCGGGCGGGGGCGGCAGGCTGTTCGATTCTGCTGCTCGACCCGCAGGAGCAGCGGCTGGCATCGCGTTACAGCAGGGACCTGGGCATCGAGTTGCATGCCGTCCGTCTGGCCAGTGGTGCGCTGGTCCGTCAGGCGG
>CALFPI010000043.1 GCA_937919035.1 uncultured Gemmatimonadaceae bacterium | reverse complement strand
GGACCCGGATGGCACACCCTACGGGGCATTGCCGGGCCAGATCAACTGCGGCTACTACCTCGACGAGTTGACGATGGAGAACGGCCCCGTGGTCATCGTCCCCGGCAGCCATCGGGTGCCCTTCCGGCCACCGGAGGGCCACCCAAAGTTCCCTGAGGAGTTGTACGTACTGGCCAAACCGGGCCAGGCCGTGATGTTTGATGGCTGCCTCTATCACCGGGGCGCCGCCAATTCCTCGAACCAACGGCGGCGGACATGCCTGATGTGTTACCAGACGGCGTGGATGAAGTCCCGCGAGCCCTTTGATGGCCCTTTCGCCCGGCGCCTGCGCGCCGAGGGGACCGACGAACAGAAGATGCTGCTGGGCGCCATCGACAAGTGGTGACCTGGCCGGGCTTGACCATCCCCCTGTAACACACTTATCTGCCCTGACACGCGGAGACGGTCCATGGCACAAGGCTCGGCGCGACCCCGGCTGGCGGCGTGTGCTGCTTCGATGGTGGTGAGATCCGACGCTTCACATTCTCCGACGGTTTGCCTCGTGGCCAGGTCGTGGACGGAATCCGAGACGAGGATGGCGTCCTGTGGTTCGCTACGACTGCGGGCACACCTCTACCTGGCCGATGTGCGTCTGGTGCCGGAATCACCGCCGGAATCACCGCCGGTGGCAACGGCCGTGACCGAGCGGCGCGATGATGCCGCCGTACCCAAGGACTTCGCCCGCGAACCGAACTACCCCAACCCTTTCAACGGCGACACAGTGATCCGTTTTACGCTACCGGAAGCAGGCGATATCGACGTCGCCGTGTACAGCATAACTGGTCAGCGGGTGGCAACCCTCGTGCGCGGGCTACGGCCGGCCGGGCGGTACGAAATGCGCTGGGATGGCCGGGACGACGCGGGCCAGGCCATGGCCAGCGGCGTCTACGTCACCCGACTGCAGGCGGGACTGCGGACAGCCACCACCAAGCTGCTGCTGCTCCGGTAAGGCTCGATGGGCCTGACCGAACTTCACCCCGCGCGCGCGAATTCCGCGGGCGGGCAGGGTCCAGTTCCAGGTCGGCAAACCGCTTTCGGCAGGGTCCGCAGTCTGGCGTGAGCAGCCGGTATGCGCATTGGCGGGCATCTACCGTCGGGATACCGTCCATCAAGGCAGGTGCCCATACCTTGATACCCACGCATTGCAATCTGCTACGGAGGTAGGTCGACCCAATGAAGAACGTGCTGTTCATCATGTCGGATCAGCAGAAAGCGACGGCGAGCCACCTCTATGGCAGCTCCTTCTGCGAAACGCCATCCATGGCGCGCCTCGCTGCCGATGGTGTGTTGTACGAGCATTGCGTGACGCCCCATCCTTTGTGCATGCCGGCGCGCATCTCCGTGTGGGCGAGCCAGTATCCGCACACGCACGGTGGCCGGCGCAACGAAACGCCCATGCCCGCCCACACGACCCATGCATTCCAGTTGTGGCACGACGCGGGGTACCATACCGGTCTGATCGGCAAGAACCATTGTTTCCAGCGCCCGCAGGATCAGGCACATTTTGATACGTGGTGCGAGATCGGACACCAGGGCCTGCCGACGGCGGGCGACACGCGCGGCATGGAGTGGTTCCGGCCACGGGCCGGCATTGACGCGGCCCACGTACATCGGCGCAACATGAAGATGCGCAATCCGCGGTTCTCGTACGAGGTCTCCGACTTCCCTCTCGAAGACTACTCCACGGGCCTCGTTGCAGGGCAGACCGTGCGGTTTCTGCAGCAGCACCAGCACGATCCCTTCGCCCTGTGGGTCTCCTTTCCGGATCCGCACACACCATGGGAAATCCACAGCAAGTACGCCGAAATGTTTCCCCCGGAGAGCATCGACATGCCACCCTGGCGCGACGGTGAGTTTGACGGCGACGAAGTGCCCGAGCGCAACAAGGTGCTGTATCAGATGCTCGGCATCCGCCAGGATGATCCGGAGGATGTGCGCCGCCTCGTGGGCATCTACCACGGCATGACCCGCTTCGTCGACGACGGTCTCGGGCAGATTCTTGCTGCCCTCGATGAGCTGGGCCTGCGGGACAACACCATCGTCGTGTTCTGCTCCGACCACGGCGACTTCATGGGGGAACATGCCATGCAGTCCAAGGGGGGCGTGTTCTACGATTGTCTGACGCGGGTGCCGCTGATCGTATCGTGTCCGGATGTGATGCCCGCCGGCGCCGTGGACGACAGCATGGTCAACCTCATCGATATCGTGCCGACACTGCTGCAACTGCAGGGCATGGAGATACCGCGATCGATGCAGGGCAAACCGCTGCCCACCGTCACGGACCGTGCGCCCCGGGACGCAGCCTTTGCCGAGTACGGGGCGGGTGGCGCCGCCTTTGGCCCGGCGGATCTGGCGCAGATGCCCAGGCCCTGGGGCTTCGCTACCCTCATCGACTCGCTGCGCTGGCGCGAAGCCGAGGG
>CALFPI010000042.1 GCA_937919035.1 uncultured Gemmatimonadaceae bacterium | reverse complement strand
GAGAAGAATGTGACCGACTCCACGCCATCGCAAAGATTCCGCCAGAAGGCATCATGGCTCGGCGCACCTGGAAACCTGCAGGCCATACCGACGACGGCGACGTCCCGGGACCGGGTCGTGCGCGTTGACCTGCGGTCCCTGCGTTGGTCAACGGACGGCACCGGCGCCGGTGTCCCCTGACGTCGGCTAACGATCGCCCTGGCTTGCGCGCGAACCGTGGGCAGTTGAAACATTTCGATCAACTCGGGGACACAATCGCCGTAGCGTTCTTCGAGTTTTCGGTGCACTCGCATCAGGCGCAGGGAATGGCCGCCGAGGTCAAAGAAGCTGTCGTCCCTGCCAACGTCCCCCACCCCCAGGACAGCGCTCCAGATTGCCGCGACTTGCTCTTCCGCCTCGCCCGTGGGCCCGACCAAGTCACCGCCTTCGGCTGCTTCTCCCGGGCGGGGTAGAGCCTGGCGGTCGACCTTGCCATTGGGGGACAGGGGCAGGGCGGCCAGTTCCACAAACCACGAGGGCACCATATAGTCGGGGAGTGCTTGCCTCATGCTGCTCTTCAGCGCTCCCATGTTCGGTGGCCCTGCTGGCTCTGCCCTGACGTAGTAGGCAGCCAGTCCCTTTTCTCCGGCTCCAGCCTCGATCACGTGTACGACGCAGTCGCCAATGCCCGGTTGTCCGCGCAGGCAACTCTCGATCTCGCCAAGTTCGATGCGGAATCCACGGATCTTGACCTGATGGTCCATCCGACCGAGGTATTCGATGTTTCCATCCGGCAGGTAGCGGGCCAGATCCCCGGTCTTGTAGAGCCGCGTTTGGGCGTCCGGGTGCAAAGGATGGTCAATGAACTTCGAGGCGGTCAGTTCCGGACGGTTGTGGTAGCCCCGAGCCAGGCAGATGCCGCCGATATGCAACTCGCCGGACACGCCGACGGGCACCGGGTTCATGGCCGGGTCGAGGATGTAGAGCGATGTATTGGCAATGGGACGGCCGATCGGGACGCTGTGGCGGCGAATCTCGGTCGGACACGCCCACCAGCTCACATCCACAGCAGCCTCGGTTGGGCCATACAGGTTGTGCAGCTCCGCCGGGAGGGTCTGGCCACACTGGTTGGCAAGTTCCACGGACAGCGCCTCCCCACTGCAGATGACGCGCTGCAAGGAGGTGCAGTCCTCGACGGACTCTTCACCGAGAAAGATCTGCAACATCGACGGGACGAAGTGAATCGTCGTTACGCCTTCCTCCCGGATACGACGGGCCAGATAGCGGCTGTCGAGGTGCCCCTTCGGTTTGGCGACAACCAGTGCGGCGCCGACCTGAAGAGGCCAGAAGAATTCCCAGACCGACACGTCAAAGCTGAAGGGCGTCTTCTGCATGACGCGGTCGGCAGGGCCCAGAGGAAAAGCCTCCTGCATCCAGTGCAGCCGGTTGCAGATTCCGACATGGTTGTTGAGCACGCCTTTGGGTTTGCCCGTGGAACCTGAGGTATAGATCATGTAGGCCAGATGCTCCGGACGCGCCATTCTCACGAGTGCATGGACCGGCTCGTTCCCCAGAGATTCGGCATCCAGGGCCAGACAACGATACGGCCCGGAAGTGAACCGCGGCAGGAAGGTCGTCTGCGTCAGCACGAGGGACACGCCAGAGTCGGCCAACATGAACTGCACCCGTTCGTCCGGATAGTCCGGATCGATGGGCACGTAGGCCGCATCCGCCTTGAGGATTCCATAGAGCCCGATGACCATTTCGATGGAACGTTCCATCGAAATGCCGATGAGTGTGTCCCGCCGGGCACCCATCGATCGCAGGCGATGGGCGAGCTGGTTGGATCTCTGATCCAGCTGCCCGTATGTGAGCCGTTCCCCTTCGAAGATCAGCGCCGTAGCATCCGGACTACGCTGCGCCTGTTGCTCGAAAAGATCCATCAGTGTCTTCTCGAGCGGGTAGTCTCGCCGAGTGTCATTCCACGTCGCCAGGATCTTGTGTTGCTCCGCCGCCGGCAGTGCGGTGATCTGGTTGATCTGGCCATCGATATGGCGAACGACCTGGTCCAGGAAATGTTCCAGCTGTCGCCCGATCGTCTCAATCGAGGCCCCGTCATAGACGCAGGACTGGTAGGAGATCTTTATGCGGATCGCCTCTGCGGGATTGATCGTCACCGTCAGCGGATAGTTCGTCTGATCAAAAACGGCAATCTCCGAGATCCGGAGTGACGTCGTCCCAGAGCGCAGCGACGCGTCGATCGGATAGTTCTCGAAGACGAGCAGGTGGTCGAACAGAGCGGCGCCGCCGGGGAGATCTGCCAGCTGGGCAAGATCGACGAGGGGCATGAACGCGTACTGGTCGCGTTCCAGCTGGCGCTCCTGGAGATTCAGCAGCCAAGCGCCGACGCCCTGATCAGGGTCGATTCGTACCCGCACGGGCAGCGAGGCAATGAAAAGCCCCACCATCGCTTCGGCGCCGGGCAGATCGAGATTCCTGCCCGAGACGGCCGTCCCGAACAGGATGTCATCGGCATGGCTGAATTGGCGCAAGAGCAGGGACCAGGCGGCCTGAAACAGAGTATTGAGGGTGATGTGGTGACTGCGTGCGCAACGGTCCAGCCGGGCTGTGGTCTTTTTGTCCAATTCCCAGGACAGCTCGCAGGAACTGTCGGCCTGCGCCAGTTGATGCTGGGACGGCAGTTCCACACCCAGTGCCGTTGGCGACGAAAATCCATGGAGTTCTTCCACCCAGAATTCGCGCGCCGGGCCCATGCGTCTTCCGGTCAACCAGGTCAGATACGCTTCATACCCGGGAACGGGTGGCAGCACGGGGGCGGTGCCACTCGTCAGTTGCGCATAGGTGCGAGTGACCTCGTCGAGGATGTTGGCCATGCTCCATCCGTCGATGAGAGCGTGATGACAGGTCCAGACGAATTCGAAGTCTCCCATTCCTGTGTCGATGAGGCTGATGCGGAAGAGGGGGGGAGAGGCAAGATCGAAACCAGCCCGCCGCTGCTCGCGACAGTGTTTTTCGAGGCGTTCCTTCTGTCGGTCGCCACCCACACCACGCCAGTCCAGCCGGGTCCACGGCAGGACGACGGACTTGAGCAGCACTTGATGGAGATTCTGGTCACCGTCCTCGACAAAGCCGGCGCGCAAGGCCGAGTGGCGTGCCGCGATCAAGGACCACGCCTGCCGGAAAGCGGCTTCATCGAGTGGATTTTCGATTTTCATGCGTAGCTGCATGATGTAGGCATCGGAATCCGGAGCCGCTTCGCGGTGGAAGAGGATGCCCTGCTGGGTCGACGAGAGTGGGAGGATTTCGTCCAGGCTCCCGGTCGGCACGGCCCGGAGGATGGCGTCGATCGCAGACGGGTCGACGTCGGCGAGCGGAAAGTCCGATGGTGAATAGAACGTGCTCTCTTGCTCGATACAGTGATCGAGGAACTCGCGTAGCACATCCAGGTAGGTCGACGCCAGATGCTGGATCGTGTCGCGGTGGTGGCAATCCGTACTGAACGTCCAGTCGACCCGCAGACGCCCATCCCGGACCAGGGCGTTGATCTCGATAAGATGGGTGCGCGGATTCTCGGGCGAACGAGTGCGGCCCTGCGGGCCATCGGCGAGCCCGACCAGGGCGTCCGCGGGCAGGATCTGGTCGGTCTGGCCGAGGTAGTTGAACGAGATCTGGGGTTCCGGAATCTGGGCCAGTCGAGAGCGCTGGGCCGGCGTCCCGAGATAGCGGAGAAGGCCAAAGCCGAGCCCCTTGTTCGGAACAGCCCGGAGCGTCTCCTTGATGCCAGTGATCATCGGCGCCGGTTCTGCGCCGGTGGTGCGGATATCCAGCAGGACGGGATAGAGGCTCGTGAACCAGCCCACCGTGCGGCTCAAGTCGATTTCGGGGAACAAGTCTTCCCGGCCGTGCCCTTCCAGCAGGAGATACAACTGGGTCGCACCCGTGCACCGCGCCAAGGAGCCTGGCAGTGCTGCAACGAGAAGCTCAAACGCGCTCGTCTGGTAGGTGCGCGCTGCGTCGCGTAGAAGGATGCTGGTGTACGGGGCGTCCAGTTCGGCCGAAACACAGTCCTCCGAGCCGACAGTGCCAGGCGACGTGCCCTCGAGATCCCGCCAGATCGGGGGTGCAGCACGGAGGGTGTGCCAGAACTCCGCTTCGCCGGCCAGCGTTTCTTGCCGCGCGTAACGGGCCAGACGAGAGGCCCACGCCTCCGGCGCCGAAGAGGCCGGCGCCAGCAGGATGGCCTCGCCCGCAAGCAACAGTCTGCACGCCGTCGCCAGGTCGTCCAGCAGGATCCGCCAGGACACGCCATCGACCGCAAGGTGGTGTATCACGAGCAGGAGCCTGGTGGCCATCCCGGGATCGGTATCGAAATACACCGCCCGGACAACAACGCCGGACGTCAGATCCAGGCTCGCCTGAACTCTGTCCGCCACCCCTTCCGTCATCGCGGCGGCGGCGCCGGCATCTTTCCCGCGCAGATCCACAACCTCGATGGCCGTCCACTGGGAGGGGGGACACGGCTGTTTCTTCCACCCCTTCGCTTCCTTCCGGAAACATGTCCTGAGAACAGCATGCTGATGGACCAGAGCCTCCATGGCCAAGCGCACATGCTCCAGGTCCAGAGCCGCATCGAGTTCGAGCAAAACAGACTGGTTGAAGTGATGAGGCTGGGGCAGATCCAGCTCCTGAAACCACCTCTGCACAGGGGTCCATTCGGCGGCGCTATCGCTGGCGCGAGATGGCCTCTGATCTGCCACCGGCTCAGATGCTGCCGCAGATGCAAGTTCGGCGATCGTCTGGTAGCGCAGCATCATGCGTGGTGAGAGGTCAATTCCTTTCTGCCGGGCACGAGACACGATCTGGATGCTCTGGATCGAATCCCCCCCCGATTCGAAGAAATTGTCACGTATGCCGATTGCTGACACACCAAGAATCTGCGACCAGATGTCGCACAGCACGGCCTCTGTCTGGTCGCGCGGCGCCTCGAATTTCACCCGGTTCGCCGTGGCAGTCGGTTCCGGCAGGGCGGCGCGATCCACCTTGCCGTTAGCATTGAGCGGGAACTCGTCGAGGATCGTGACGGTCGAGGGGACCATGTATTCCGGGAGTCGGTCTTTCAGATAGGCACGCAGCTGTCCCAGGGCCTCTTCCTTGTCCTCGTCGATGACCCTGTTGCCATGGCAAACGACATAGGCCGCCAGTTCGTTTCGACCGTCCTCCGACAGGCGGACGACGGCGACTGCCTCCCTCACCAGATCGTGATCGTCGAGTACGCTTTCGAGCTCACCCGGTTCGACGCGGAATCCGCGCACCTTGGCCTGCTGATCGAGTCGGCCGAAGAATTCGATGTTGCCATCCGGCAGATAGCGCGCCAGGTCGCCGGTTCGATAGACCATATCGCTCGAATCACCGGTCACCGGGTTGGGGATGAATCTCTCGCTGGTCAGGTCCGGCCGATTCAGATAGCCGCGGGCCACGCCGTCTCCTGCTGCCAGGAGCTCGCCGGGAATCCCCACGGGCACGGCCTGCATGCTCTCATCGACGATGTAAACGCGGGTGTTGGCGATGGGACGTCCGATGAGAACTGATTTCTGCGGCAGATCGTCGGCGGGGACCTCATAGCAGCAGGTGAACGTGGTATTCTCCGTCGGACCGTAGCCGTTGATCATGCGGCAGTGGGGATGGCGCTGCTTCATCTTGCATACATGCGGCACCGACAGCACGTCGCCGCCGGCGATCAGTTGCTTGAGGCCTCCGAGATCATCGATCCGTTCGTCCACCATCAGACGGAACATCCCGGCGATGAGCCAGAGGGTGGTGATGCCGTTGTCGCGGATTGCGGCGCCGAGTTCCTCCAGCGACGGCATGCCCGGCGGCATGAGCACCAGTCGGCCCCCGTTCAGCAGGGGTCCCCAGATTTCCAGTGTCGACAGGTCGAATGAAATGGGAGCGAACTGCAGGAAGACCTGATCAGAGGAGACGTCAATGAAGTCCGTGTTGCGGACGAGGCGGACCACGCCCCGGTGCGGAATCAGCGTCCCCTTCGGTCGACCGGTTGAACCGGACGTATACAAGCAGTACGCCAGATTCATTGGGCCGACGACGGACGGGGGCGAGTCGCCCTTCCTGTCAGACTTGACCCGCGGACGATCGAGCGAGATCAACGTCGGTTGGTTGGCCAGGTCCGATGAGTTGAGCAGTTCCTGCAGTCGGGGTATCAACTCGCTTGTCACGAGGATCGCGCGGGTCGCCGTGTCGCCGATCATGAAGCGGAGCCGGTCCGCCGGGTACTCGGGATCCAGAGGGATGTAGGCCCCGCCCGCTTTCAGGATACCGATGAGGCCGGCAATCAGATGCAGCGAGCGGGGCGCGCAGATCGCGACGAGTTCATCGGGACGGATCCCGTGCTCCCGCAGCGCCTCTGCCACACTCTCGGCCTCCCGATTCAGACGCTCGTATGTCCATTCGGTCGATTGCAGGGTCACGGCGATCGAATTCGGCGTCTGCTCGACCTGCTCTTCGAAGAGCTGATGGATCGTCGCCTCTGAAGGGTACTTGGTTCCCGTCTGGTTCCAGCGATGGACCACCTGATGCAGCTCTTCTGCCGTCGTCATCCGGATCGTCCCGAGAGGCTGGTCCGGGTCGTCGGCCAGTTGCCGCAGCAGCGTCTTGAAGTGCGCAATGATCCCGCGCACCGTCTCGGGGCGGTACAGGTCCTGGGCGTATTCCCAGACCCCGGACAGTCCGTCGGCCGTCTCCTGTAGTTCAACAGTCGTATCGAACTTGGCAGACGTACGTCCCGTATCAGCCGGGACGACATCGATGTCACCCATATCCAGCAAGTGGAGTGGTTCTTTGCCCAGCACGAGTAGCGTCTGGAAGATCGGACTGTAGCTCGGATCGCGGTCGGGCCGGATCTCGGTGACCAACTGCTCGAAGGGAAGATCCTGATTCTCCAGCGCGCCCTGCACGACGTCGCGAGTCTGTGCCAGGACCTGGAGGAACGTGGGGTCCGCCGACAGGTCCAGACGAAGTGCCACGGTGTTTGCGAAAAGGCCGATGAGCGGTTGCAGCTCTTCCCGGGGCCGGTTGCCCACCGGCGAACCAATGACCAGATCCCGCTGGCGGCTGTATTTCGAAATGAGCACAGCGTAGGCTGCAAGCAGCGTTGTGAACAGGGTCGAATCCTGCTGGCGACCGACCTGTCGCAGGCGGTCGACGAGTTCGGCGTCCACCTCGAAACGCTCCACGCCGCCGTGATACGACTGCGTCAGTGGCCGCGAGAAGTCGGCAGGAAACGTCGTCAGGGGAAGGGAGCCCGCGAGTCGGCCCTTCCAGTAGGCGATCTGGGACTGCAGCCGTTCGGTGGTGAGAACCGACTGCTGCCATCTGGCAAAGTCCCGGTACTGGATCGTGAGTTCCGGCAGGTCGGCGTTCAGCCCCTGCGAATCGTGGCGATACAGATGGCCCAATTCCCTCACAAAGACAGGCACGGAGGTCCCATCTGCAACGATGTGATGCATGCAGACCAGAAGCAGGCTTCGCTGCGGGTCCACCAGCAGGAGCCGCGCCCGGAACAGCGGTCCTTTCTCCAGGTCGAAGGGCTGGTGCAGTACCTCATCCGTGCGTCGCCTGATCTGCGCATCCAGCTGAGCGGCGTGCAGGTGACGCAGATCCTCGATGGCAAGTGGCTGTTGCTCGCCGGGCAAGACTCGCTGGCAGGGGTGGCCGTCCCGGTCCGGGAATACCGTCCGCAGAGTTTCGTGGCGACGAACGATCTCAGCCAGGGCCCGTTCCAGTGCCTCTACCTGCAACAGGCCTCGGAGTTCCAACGCCCCGGAGATGTGGTAGATGGACGCAGCCGGGTCGAGTTTGTGGAGCAGCCAGAATCGGCCCTGGGCAAACGACAGCGGATGGTCCTCATCAGATCTCGAGACGGGGGTTATCGGCTCCAGAGCCGGCGCCCGCGGACCCGACGCTGCTCGCAGCAGTTCGAGGATCCGGCTCTTATTCTGCGTCAGGAAGGTTTGTATCTCCGGCGTGAGCACATCCCTCGGGCCTCTCACCCGAAGCTGGCCAGCATCCTCCTGCAGACGCAGTCCCTGGTTGGAGAGCGTCAGCAGTTCGTCCGCCAGGCTCATATCACCATCTCCATCGTCTCAGAGCCATCCTCCCCGACGGGCGGGATCTCTGCCGCAACATCCCCGTCGGCGAGTCGTTGCTGGATCATCTGGACCAGTCCGGAGATGGTGACGCCCCCGATCACACGGCTTACAGGAAGGTCCACTGCCAGCCTGGAGGCAACGCGATTCTTCAGCTCCGTGGCTGTGAGCGAGTCCATGCCGTATTCGTCCAGCGGCTGATTCACGTCGAGCGATCGTGGCATGTCGACATGGAATATCTCGGCGATGAGATCTGTGACAAACTCGGTGAGTCGCGTTGCGAGCGCGCCAGAGTCACCGGCAAGGATCCGCTCGCGGACCGAGGAGACGGGGGTTGGCGGGCTGTAGGCCGCGCCCCGCCGAGACGGGGCCATGGCAAGATGGCTCGCCCATTCCCGCAGAAAAGGCGGTCTTTCCTCGTGGAACATCTCCTCCCAATTCACACCGGCCACAACCACCTGAGGCAGGCCGCTGCGCATGACCTGTTCCATCGCCGCAAACGCGTCATGAGCAGGCAAAGGCCGGACACCAGCCCGTTTCAGTCGGTCCAGGTGCTCGGCGCCCAGGGACTCCGCCATACCGGTCCCGGACCAGGGCCCCCAGTTCAAGCAGAGTGCCGGTAGCCCCGCGGCGTGGCGATGGTGGGCCAGGGCGTCGAGGAAAGCATTCGCCGCCGCGTAATTTCCTTGACCGGCAGGCCCGACCAACGAGGCGAGGGAAGAGAAAACGACGAAGTGGTCGAGGGCCAGATCCCTGGTCAGCAGGTGCAGGTTCCAGGCGCCTGCAACTTTCGGCTGCAGTGCGCGTTCGATCGATTCGCCGTCCAGACGAGCCACCACACGGTCGTCGACTACGCCCGCCAGATGGAAGACGCCCCGCAGCGGGGGCCACTCCCGAATGTTTCCAAGGACCGAGTCCAGTTGTCCCAGGTTGGCAGCGTCGGCCCGGGGCGCCCAGATGCGAGCCCCGCCCGCGCGCAGTTGCACCAACTCGGTCTCGGATGCCGACGTCTCCCCCCGGCGAGAGACAAGTACGATATGTCTGGCCCCGGAGTCGACGAGCCAACGGGCGACAAGCAGCCCCAGGGCACCCAGACCTCCCGTCACCAGATAGGTGGCGTCCGCCCTGACCGCCGGGGTCTGGTACTGTCTGGCGGCGTCCCTGACGTAGGGCTGGATTGTTGGAGCGAGCATCTCGCCGCCGCGAAGGATCAGCTGGTTTCGACCCAGCCGCACCATGAGAATGAGGTCTTCCGCCTCGTCGTCGTCGACCTCGGGTGCCAGGTCGATCAGGCCACCGAACGAAGAGGGATGCTCTGTCGCAATCGTCCGTCCCAGACCCCAAAGGCCCGAGCAGGCAAGTTGGCCCGCGGACGGGTTCTTGCTTGATCCCTCCGGCCAGCCGATCGGGTGCGCGCCCCGGGTCACGACCCAGACGCGTGCATCCTGCGACGCTGGAATTTCGCTCACCTGCTGCACGAGATGAACCAGTCCCAGGCACGCGTCCAGCGTGTCACGCATGAGTGTCTCGGCCTCTGCAGGCTCAGCAGACGTCCCGTCGAGCCCCGAGCAATACAGGATGCGGAGCGGCAGATCGTCGGGGGCCTGACGCAGAATCTGGCGGACGGAGTCACGATTGCAGGCGTGATCGGTCAGCGCGAAGGACTGGCCCCGCTCTTCCAGCACCTGGGCCATGCCGACTGGCGGGCCGCCCTGGTCGACCAACAAGAGCCAGTGGCATGGTCCGTCATTCGACATCGGCTGCGGTGTTTCGACGCGGTCCCAGGCACAACGGAACAGGATATTGCCCGCATCGCTGGAGGGAAGATGCCGTTGCCGAAGGGGGACCCAATACGGACGGTGCTGAAACGGGTAGGTTGGCAGCGCCGCAGGTCTGCGCCGCGGGTACAGGTCTTTCCACGGCACGAAGAGACCCTCGACGAAGCGCCGGGCGATGTCAGCGTGATTCAGCTCGGCGCCGCCTTTCTCTGCATCGATCGGGGCGGCGCCACGGACTTGTCCGCGGAAGATTCCAGTCCCCGTTCCGCCCTCAACGACGGTGGCCAGCTGCTGTCGCAGCGAGGCGATCGAGGCCCCTGTCACCGCGCAGCGGCAATGCAAGTGTGCCCGGCACATGGCCGCCGTATAGCAGAGGTCAGCCAACGGCAGGGCCGGGTGGTCCCGGAGAAATCCGTCGTATGCCTGGGCCAGTTCGCGCAATGCCTGGGGCGTGTCGGCGGACAGTACCAGGACCCGGTCGCCCGCGGCAGCTTCGACGTCCACCGCGGGCGCGGGACGTGGTGGCTCTTCGACGATGCAATGGGCGTTGGTGCCGCTCGCGCCAAAGGAACTGACCGCGGCGATCCGTGGTTGCTCGCCTCCCCAGGGGGTGGTTCGGGTGGGGATTTCGACAGGCAGATCTGCCCAGGCAATATTCGGGTTCGGCCTGGAGAAGTGCAGGTGGGCGGGTATGGTCCGGGCCTGTAATGCCAGCACGACTTTGATCAGTCCCGCCACGCCAGCGGCCGCTTCCAGGTGCCCGATATTGGTTTTGACAGACCCCATCAGCAGTGGCCGCTCGGGGCTCCGTCCCTGGCCGTATACGGCCAGGGCTGCATTGACCTCGATCGGGTCGCCCAATGGCGTCCCCGTTCCGTGCGCCTCCAGATAACTCACGTCCCGTGGGTCGACCTTCGCCGCTTCGAGAGCCCGGCGGATCAGCGCCTGCTGCGAAGGACCGTGAGGAACCGTGAAGCCGGCGCTCGCGCCGTCCTGATTCACAGCGCTGCCCCGGATCAGAGCCAGGACCGGATCGTGGTCGCGGCGGGCATCGGCGAGTCTCTTCAGTACGAGGATGCCGCAACCTTCGCCGCGGACATATCCATCGGCATCGGCGAAGGTCCGGCAGCGCCCCGCCGCCGAGAGCATGTTCGCCCGGCAGATCGCTGCCTGAAGCTGCGGGGAAAGTATGAGATTCACACCACCGGCGATCGCCAGATTGCTTTCCCGGGTCCGCAGCCCCTGGCAGGCAAGGTGCACGGCCACAAGGGACGAGGAGCAGGCGGTGTCAACGACCATCGAGGGGCCCTGGAGACCGAGAAAGTACGAGAGCCGACCGGCAAGAGCGTTGGGCGCATTGCCTGTCGCGTAATACGTATCGAGGGGGCTCTCGTCGGCGGCGGCCAGCAGCAGTTCCGTGTAGTCTCGCGTGGTCACGCCGATGTGCACGGAAGTGGGTGATCCCGTGAGCGAGCGGGGATTCACGCCGGCCCGTTCCAGCGCCTCCCATGCCACTTCCAGCAGGATTCTCTGCTGCGGATCCATGCTCGCCGCTTCCCGCGGCGAAATACGGAAAAAGGGGGCATCGAACCCTCGAACATCGTCCAGAAAGCCACCGTGACGACAGTACATCTTCCCGGGACTTGCAGGATCCGGGTCGTAGTATTGGCTGAGATCCCAACGATCCGCAGGGATCTCAGTGACTGCGTCTGCACCAGCTTCGAGGAGACGCCAGAATTCCTCGGGACTCCCGGCCTGGGGCAACCGACAGGACAGACCCACGACGGCAATGGGCTCCCGTCTTTCCCGCTCGCCCCGCTCGACCAGCTCGAGGCTGGCCGTCGCAGCATCGAGGGCCTGGGCGACCCTTCTTGCCGAATCCAGGTCTGCTACCGTCATATCCTGACCCAACGTCCGGGAAACTGCTCGGGGTTGGCCGTGCGGGCCTCGAACAGGAGATGGCAATCGCTACCTGTCTCAAACCACACGTCCACCGGCATTCCCTGTACCATAAACCTGCCGTCATCCACGGGCACCAGACGGGCGCCCCGCTCCTGATCGACAACCAGATGAGGACCGTCCGCGCGCAGTGTAATCGTCACATCCGCTTCGAGGCAGCGGTAGCTACCCGCGAATCCCTCGATGGGGTTGGCAGCAGGCACCCATTCGGCGGACGTAGCCGTCCCCAGGATCTGCTGAATTGGCCCATTTGGGCCATCCCCATCACAGTCGACAGGATCCACACTGTGCCTGGCACAGGAAAGAGAGCCGAAGACCACGTTGGAAACCTCGTCCAGTTCTTTCAGGTACGTGCGCACCAGATCGACGCCTGTGCCGCCGCGTGCCAGGGCGTAGGGCGATTGGGAGATCTCCCCGGCGAAATGCGTCACCCACGTGTCCCCGCGCCGTTCGAGGGTGACGTCGAAAGCAGCATCGACATCCGCTGGCAGGAGATATACCACAACCGGATCGAGGTCTGCGATTTCGGCCTCGATCTGCAGCACCGTCGCCGTCATCACTGCCAAGGCGGCGTCGGCTCGCAACAGCGTCCCCAAAGTCATGCCGAACAGGGCCGCGTCGAGAACCAGCCTCGAGTCCGATGCCCGTGCCTCGGCGGCCAGTCGGCGCCACTGCGACAGGGCGTATGCAGCCAGTTGGGGGGGATCACCGATCTCTGCCAGAGGGGTGTCATCGACCAGGGGATGAGGACGCTGGTCTTCGGCGAACCAGAGTACATTCCGGCCTGCGCGGCGCAGCGCCAGATAGATCGCCTGGGAAGAAGTCGACTTTCCGGAGCCGGGCAGTCCCTCAAACAGAATCATCCAAAGCCCCGTCAAACCTCTTTACCAGCCCTTCCAGTCGCTGGAGTCGCTCGCGCATCGCAGGATCTGTCGTGTCCGGATCGTCCGACACCAGGCCCGGGTTGTCGCCGGCAGACGCCGCTCGCCAGGGAGCCGACGGGGACACAGCGGCCGGGGGAGCAAGGAGGGTGCCCAGCAGGTCGGCGAGTCGGCTGGTCGATGGATAGTCGAAGGCGAGGGTTGCCGGAAGCTCGAGCTGCAGCAGATCTTCGAGGTTCTTGCGCAGACTTACTGCCATGATCGAATCCATGCCCAGTTCAAAGAACCCCTGATCGGGATCGGCTACCTCGTTGTCAGCAAGGCCGAGAACCCTGGCAACCTGGCCGCCGACTGCGGCGCGCAGCAGTACGGGCCTTGCTGATTCCCCGGTGGCTTGCCAGCGTGGAAGGAACGCGTCACTGTCCGGGGAAGGCGGCGCCAACGCTGAATGGCCCGCAGCCCGGGGTAACAGGTGGGCCACCCCCGCCGCAGCAAACAGCGGCTGCAGACGGGACCAGTCGACATCGACCACTGCCAGTTGTCGCTCAGAGCCAACGACTCGATCCAGGGCAGCGGCGATCTGGCCATCGAGTATCGGTCTGATTCCCACTCTGTCCAGCGCCTTCCTGTCGTCGTCGGTGACCATGCCGCCTTCGTCCCACGGCCCCCACGAAACGCTGGTTGCCGGCAGATGGTCGGCGCGCCGTTTCGAGGCAAGGGCATCGAGAAAGCTGTTTGCCGCCGCGTAATGAACCTGCCCCCTGGAGCCCCACAGAGAGGCGATGGACGCGTAGAGAACGAAGAAATCCAAGTCCAGGTGCCGGGCGATTTCATCCAGGTTCAGAGCGCCCGCGACCTTGGGTGCCATCACGGTGCGCAGCATTTGAGCACTGAGCTCGGCCAATGGCGAAACACCCGGGAGACCGGCAGCATGGAAGATGCCTCTCACGGGAGGCAGTTCCGCTGCGATCCTCTGGAAAAGGACCTGCATGTCGTGTGGGTCGGTCACGTCGGCGGCGAGAGTCAGGATGAAGGCACCCCGCTCGGCCAGATCTGCAAGGGCTTTCCCGGAGTTCTCGTGCGGACCGCGCCGGCCGAATAGCACCAGGTTCCTGGCCCCCTTCTCGACCAGCCAGCGAGCCGTTCGCAGTCCGAGGGCGCCCAGACCGCCACTGACAACGTAGGTCGCATCCGGGCGGACAGCGATCCGGCCCGGGACCGGCGGCGGCACCGACAGGACGCGCGGGACAAATGTGGCGTTGCCCCGGAACACGACCTGTTTCTCCGCACACTGGCGGGTGAGCAATCCCCAGAAATGCTTCGCGTCGTCCGCTGTGGAGTCCTGCGGATCGAAGTCGATGAGTCCGCCCCAGCGGTCCGGGAGCTCCAGCGCCAAGCAACGGCCAAGACCCCACAGTGCGGCCGAGGAGAGAGCGGCGATCGGTTCCTGCGCATGGATGGCGAGGGCACCGCGGCTCCCGAGCCAAAGTCGGACCTCGACATGCATTTCGGTGCGCAGATGGTGGGCCATGGCGAGCACCGTCTCGCATTGTTCGAGCACCACATCGGGCAGGCAGTCCATGGAAGCCGGGCCATCGAGAGACCAGAGATAGATGAGCCCGACCTCGCCCTGTGCTCGCGACACAGCGTGTGAGAGTATCTCTTTGGCCTGGTCAGCGCGCGTTGCGCCACTCGACGAATCGGCGGGAAAGCAGGATACCTGCCGCCCCGCCTGACGAATCTGCTCTGCGAGATGGTCACCCACGCCGGCCTGGTCCGCGAGAATGACCCAGGTCGCCGGGAGTTGCTGCCGTTGCGGGAGAGACAACAGGTCCAGGGAGTCCCATTCAAGAGCGTAGTAGATGTCGTCCGGCTGCCCGCCAGAGCTGGGAAACGGAGACCCGTCGACCCAGTAGCGTTGACGTTGAAACGGATAGGTGGGCACAAGGCTGGGGTGAACAGGGCGTGTAGCTATGACCGCTTGCCAGTCGACGTCGGCGCCTTCCACATAGCTGCGTGCCTGACTTCGGCGGGTGTCCTGTCCTGTGCCACCCGTGGTGAGATCAGACCGGAACACATCATGTTCCGGCGAGGGGAGGAAGGCAGATCGCAGCTTGTGGCAAATCTCCCGTGGCGACGATCCGAGGACGGCCAGTCGGCACGCATGATGATCCCTCCCGACAGCAGCGCTGGCACAGAAGTCCATCAGGTCCGGCGGCGGGTCCTGCTCCAATACGGTGGCACACTGTTCGGCCAGATCCCTCAGCGCCGGCTCCGTCTTTGCCGACAGCACCAGAAGCGCCTCTGAGTCCGGTGCGAATACCGCAGGCGTGATCCCCGCCGCCGCCTGCACAATCACGTGGGCGTTCGTGCCACTCATGCCAAAGGCACTGACGCCTGCGATTCTGCCGCTGCCGGCGTCCTCCCAGAGGATGTTTTCACTTGCTACCTTGACGGGAATCTTGTCCCAGGCGATGTGCGGATTCGGGCTCTTGAAATGGAGGTGACGAGGGATCGTGCGGTGCTGCAGCGCCAATACGGTCTTCATCAGTCCCGCGATGCCTGCCGCCGCCTCCAGATGGCCGATATTGGATTTTACCGAGCCGATATAAAGCGGCCGATCCGCCGGGCGATCTTCGCCGAAGACTTTCGCCAGACTCTCGACCTCGATGGGGTCACCGAGTATGGTGCCAGTACCGTGGGCTTCAACATATCCCACCTCGATGGGCTCCACCTGTGCCTGTCGCAGCGCGCTGCGGAGCAGGTCGTCCTGGGCCTTCTGGTTGGGAACAGTGAGGCCGCTGCTGGCCCCATCGTGGTTTGTCGCACTGCCACGGATGATCGCCAGGACGGGATCACCGTTGGCGCGAGCGTCCGAGAGGCGCTTCAGCAGGACCACACCACCACCCTCTCCTCGACCAAAGCCATCGGCGCTGGCGTCGAACGCCTTGCATCGACCGTCTGGCGCCAGCGCACCGGTCCGCGACAGGAATACGCCCACTTCAGGCGACAGATTGAGGTGGACGCCACCGGCCAGAGCAGCGGAACACTCGCCGATACGAAGGCTCTGACATGCCAGATGGATGGCGACCAGCGACGACGAGCAGGCCGTATCCACCGCCAGGCTCGGCCCCTGCAGTCCCAGCGTATACGAGATCCTGCCCGCGGAGAAACAGAGACCTGTTCCTGTTCCGTCATAGGCGTTGATGGCCTCAAGGTCTCCCGCATTCAGCTTCCAGCTGGCGTAGTCGCTCTGGCCGATGCCGACAAAGACGCCGGTGGCCGAACCGCGCACGGACGAGGGCGGGATTCCTGCCCGCTCCATGGCCTCCCAGCAGATCTCGAGAAGGAGACGCTGCTGGGGATCCAGGCTGACCGCCTCCTTCGGAGAGATGCCGAAAAACGCCGGATCGAAACCGTCGATCTCGTCGAGAAACCCCCCCTGGCGTGCGGCGATCTTGCCGGCCCTACCGGGATCGGGGTCGTACAGTGCATCGATATCCCAGCGTGCCTTGGGGTAGGGGACAACGGCGTCAACACCGTCGAACAGCAGATCACCAAACAACTCTGGTGTATCTGCGCCCCCCGGGAAACGACAGGCCATGGCGACAATGGCAATACCGTCGTCGCCTGAGGTCAACCGGGGTGGGACAGAGAGTGCCATTGCTCCCGTCACCACCTGCGAGCCAGCCTCGGACGAGGCCGCCCGGTTCGCGCCGGCGAGGCGGTCCGCCGGAATCTCCTCGAGGACCTGATGGGCGATTTCGGTGATCGTCGGGTGGCGGAAAACAGCCGTTCCGGTAAACGCGCACCCGTACTTGCCGTTGATCCCTTTGACAAGTTCAAGAGCCATGAGAGAGTCCATGCCGAGATCAAACAGTCCCTTGTCCACCGGCAACTGTTCGACAACGTCGACGTCGAGTACGGCAGCTACGACCGTGCGGAGTTGTCGGACCACGACAGCCACTCGGTCCACGGCCCCCGTCGCCCGGAGCTGTGCCAGAAAATCCTCCGCTTCGATGGCACCGTCGGACGGTGCCCCGCGCAGATCGTGGAACTGGGCGGCACGGCCGGCATCATTGAGGCGTCCAAGGAACCTGTCCCAGTCAACATCCAGAACACCGAGGCGGGCGACATTCGAGCCCAGGGCGATCTCGAGAGCCCTGCAGTTGTCGCCGGTGCTCAACGGGGACACGCCAGACGTCTGCCACTGTGCCTGGCGTCGCGCCCCGACTGTCCGGGCCATACCGACATGGTCCCACGGCCCCCAGCACACGGACAGAGCCGGCAACCCCTGGCTGCGGCGAAAGACGGCAAAGGAATCCAGAAAGGCGTTGGCAGCCACGTAGTTGGCCAGGCCGGGAGCACCGACCATGGAAGCGATGGAGGAGAAGCAGATAAAGAAGTCCAACTGCTCTTCGGCCGTGGATCGATGCAGGTTCCAGGTGCCGATCACCTTCGCCTCGAAGACTTTCTCGAACAGCTCCCAACGATGGTCCGCCAGCAGGCGATCATCGTAGACGCCCGCCGAGTGGATCACACCCCTCAGCGGCCCTACCTCCGACCGAATGAAGTCCATCAACCGGGCGACATCAGCCGCCTCGGCGACATCCCCCTGAAACACCTCAATGCGTGCCCCTCGCCGCCGCAGTGAATCGAGACGTTCGGCGACGCTGTGGTCAGCGGCAGACCTGGACATGAGAACGATCGAAGTGGCTCCCCGTCTCACCAGCCATTCCGTCACCTCCAGTCCGACGCCGCCAAGCCCCCCGGTAATGACATAGGCCGCATCTCCTCTGACGGTGATGGGCTCCTGGCCGCCGCTGTTGAGCCGTCGAAGTCGCGGCGCCAGCACGCTTGTTCCCTGGAACGCGGTTTCGGCCTCGCCAGCAGTGCCCTGCTCGAGAAGGTAGCCAACCAATTCCGCCGTGCGGTCCGTGGTTCCGGGCGGCTCCAGATCCAGGAAACGGAAGGCCAACTCCGGATGCTCCTGGCCGATCACCTTGCCCAGTCCCAAGGCGATCGACTGCACGGGGTTTACCGACCTGTCGTCGGACAGGGCCTGGGCCTGGCGGGTCAGGATCCAGACGGGCGCGGGCGCGACGTCGGCCTCCAGCAGTGACTGAGCCAGATGCAGAACACTGGCGCACCCGAGCATCGCGGCGTCGCGCAAGTCCTGCGCGTCGCACGATTCGATGGGAGTCGTCTGGAGATTCCACAAGTGCAGGATCCCCTGCAGGCTTCGTCCGGAGATCTCACCGAAGACCAGATCGATATGGTTCGGGTCGAGGGGGTTCACCCGGAATGCGGTGTTCGAGAGCCTCTCGAACTGTGTCCCGGCATAGACCTCAATACACGGGCGTCCCTGTCTCTCCAGTCCCTGGACCAGGTCGCGCGCAAGCGGGGATTCGTCTGTGAACAGCAGCCACGCATCCTCCGGGTGGGAGGCAAGGATGTCGCTGTTGCGTGACAGAATCACAGACTGCTGAAACTGGTGCGGGGTCGCAGACGTGCCACCCGTCAACGAGGAGGCTTGCTCGAAGCCGCAATCGTCGAGGAGCGATTCCCAGGCGGCGCAAGTCAGCAGAGGGCCCCAGGAGCGCAGATCACCGTCCCGGAAGTTCCACCAGCCGTCGGTGAGACCGAAGGTCAATTCCAGCCATCGGGCTCGTCCCGTCACCTCGATGAGGATCAGCAATCCTCCCGGCGCAAGAAGCTGCTTGGCATGGGCAAGCGCGGCGCGCAGATCAGCGGCGGCATGCAGGACATTGGACGCCAGCACGATGTCAAAGGACCCTCTCTGCAAGCCCTGCACCCGCGGCTCGGCTTCGATATCGAGGGTTCGGTACTCAACGAACCGGTAGGCTGAGAATTTTTCCTTGGCCCGGGCGAAAAAGGCCGGAGACAGGTCGGAGTAGACATACTCGCATTCCACATCGGCCAACATCGGCAGCACGTGTGAGGTCGTGCCGCCCGTGCCGGCACCGATTTCGAGAATTCGAACACGCCCGGAATCGACCGAACCGGCGATGTCGGCCACGGCCTGGGACAAGACCTCGTTGACGAGGGTCGACTCCGCGGATGCCTCGTAGAGACGTTCAACCAGACTCATGTCACCATCAGGAAACAGCAGCTGGACTGGGTCGGCATGTCCCTGGAGGACCTCCTTCAGGGAACCACCGCAGCGGTGCAGCAAGGCCGCTTCCGCCTCGATCTCCTGGGGCGCCGCTGGAGTGTTTTCGGGAATTTCCCACCGGGGGATATCGCAGATGATCTCGATTTCCTCGCCGTGGACCGCGACCAGCTCTTCCTGTTCCAGAATGCTGATGATCGAACCAAAGACCGGGAGACGGTTGGCGGCGACGCCGGCCCGTGTGGCCGCTTCATGGAGCTGGATCCGTTCACCGGATTCCATGGGAAGACCGCAGTCCTTCCACGCGTTGACGACGAAGCGCAGCCCCATGGGATCCAGAGATGCCTGCAGCGGCCTGATTCGGTCCACGTCCCGCGCCAGGGAAAGAGCGCCGACGCGAGGCCGGAGCTGGTCGCCCAGGATGTGAGGCGCCGGCAAACTGGCGCGGCCCGTCCCGTGGAGCTCGCCGACAGGCTCCCATTCGAAGGTGTACAGGCAATCCTCGACTGCCGACGCCGTGACGCCCGGTGCCACCGTCGCGGACGCCGGCGACATGGGCTGAGCCGTTTCCAGCCAGAAGCGTCTGCGCTGAAACGGATACGTGGGAAGCGGACAGCGTTCGGCGGCAAAGGCCCGGTCTACTGCCTCGAAATCGATGGGAACATTGCGCGTGAACAACGCGCCCGCTGAAAGCAGCAACTGCTTCCAGTCAGAGAGACCAGGACGCAGGCTCGGAAGCCAGGCGATGTCCGGCTCGGACAGGACAGCGCGGGCCATTCCCACCAGGACCGGCGTCGGCCCGATCTCGACAAAAAGCCCGCATCCGGCTTCTGCCAGCGACTGGATGCCGTCCTGGAAACGGACGGCCTGGCGCGTGTGGGAGGACCAGTATTCGGGACCGATTTCTCCGGGGCGCAGAGGGCGCCCGGTGAGATTCGAGATCAGCGGAATGGCAGGCTCGCGGAATTCCATATGTCCTGCGAATTCGGCGAGATCGGCGAGCATGCCGTCCATATGCGAGGAATGGAAGGCATGTGAGACCTTCAGCGGCCGGCACGTGAGGCCTTCGCCTTCAAAGATCGCCACGGCCTGGCGGATGGATTCACCATTGCCTGTGAGCACGACGTGGTTCGGACCGTTCCACGCCGCCACTTCGACATCGCCTTCGAGTCGCGGCAGGACGTCGTGAACCTTGCCTGCCGGTCCCAGGACGGCAACCATGGCGCCGTGGCCTGGCATCGATTGCATCAGTCGAGCTCTCTCTGCAACCAGCACAAGGCCCTGCTCCAGGTCGAACACACCTGCCGCCCACGCCGCGGCGTACTCACCGACACTGTGGCCCATCACCGCCTGGGGACGGACCCCCCATGATTCCCACAGCCTGTACAGCGCACACTGCAGGGAGAACAGAGCTGGCTGAGTGTATCGAGTCTGGTTCAGCAGCTCTGAGTCGTCGTCGATGAGCGAATGCAGGGATACACCCAGAATGGGCTGCAGGATTTCATTGCAGCGGTCGATCGTCGCGGCAAAGACCGGTAGGGTGTCGTAGAGCTCGCGCCCCATTCGCCGGTACTGAGATCCTTGACCCGTGAAGAGAAACGCGACCTGCGGCACGGGTGGAACATGAGCCGCAGAGCAGAGGAACTGGCCGCCTGCAGTCCCCGTGTCAGCGTCATCTCGACGGGTCGAGTACGCCTGCAGGGCATCGACCAGTCCGTCATGGGACGAAGCCGTGAAAACGACTCGTCGGTCGAGCGGCGTGCGCCCCGTGTTGGCCGAGTAGCAGAGATCCGCCAGCGCTGGCTTTTCGGCAGTTTCCAGGTGCTGCAGGTAGGTCTCGACGACCGCCTTCAGGGCGGTATCCGATTGGGCCGTCAATGCGAGCAGATGCCACGGCCGCTGGCACGCCGGCGAGACGGCCACGTCGGCGTGATACTCCTCCAGCACCACGTGGACGTTGGTACCACTCATGCCAAAGGCGCTGACCGCCGCACGCCGATTGTCGCCTGCAGCAGGAGGCTCCCATGCTTCGAGTGCCACCGGAACCGTGAAAGGAAGCCGTTCCCAGGCGATGTGGGGATTCGGGGTGTCAAAATGCAGGTGGGGAGGGATTTCGCGGTTCTGCAGAGAGAGGACCGTCTTGATAAAGCCGGCAACACCCGCCGCTGCTTCCAGGTGGCCGATATTTGTTTTGACCGACCCGATCCGAAGCGGGTTCTCCTTGCTGTGGGCGCCACCATAGACCGCTCCGAGGGCGTGCACCTCGATCGGGTCACCCAGAGATGTGCCCGTGCCATGGGTCTCGACATACTGGACCTGGTCAGGGCCCACGCCGGCCGCCTCCAGAGCCTGGCGCATCAGTCGTTCCTGGGCCTGACCGTTGGGTGCCGTCAGTCCGTTGCTCCGACCGTCGTGGCTGATCGCCGACCCCCGAATCACGGCCAGAACCGAGTCGCCGTCCTTCCTGGCCTGTGACAGAGTCTTGAGAATCACGACGCCGCATCCCTCACCCCGTACGTAGCCATTGGCGCCGGCATCGAAGGTTCTGCAGATCCCATCCGGAGACAGGGCCTTCAGTCTGCACAGAGTGATGGTCATGCGTGGCGTGAGGATCAGGTTGACTCCCCCTGCAATAGCCGTCGATGCGTCACCGGTCTGCAGGTCGCGACAGGCCTGATGGATGGCAGTGAGCGACGAGGAGCAAGAGGTGTCGAAGAGGAGGGCAGGCCCTTCCAGACCGAAGGTGTAAGAAATTCGACCCGCTGCCACGCTGCGCATGGTACCGAGCCCGTTCCAGGCATCGATCGATTCGTAGGTCTGCGAACTAAGGTTGGCGTAGTCGTCGGTGCTTAAGCCGATGTAGACGCCGGTCTTGCTGCCGCGCAGCGTACGGGCCGACAGACCGGCCCGCTCCAGCGCCTCCCACGTAACCTCCAGAAGAATACGCTGCTGTGGATCCAGCCCCTTGGCCTCGCGCGGCGAAATGCCGAAGACATCGGGGTCAAAGGCATCCACATCGGAGAGATATCCTCCGTGTTGCGTATAGAGCTTGCCGGCGACATCCGGATCCTGGTCGAACCAGGCATCGACGTCCCATCGATCGGTGAGCTTCCCGACGGCGCACGTCCCGTCACGCAAGAGTCGCCAATAGGACTCAGGATCCGTAACTCCTCCGGGGAAGCGACACGCCATGCCGACCACCGCAACAGGTTCGGCATGAGAACTGCGCGCTTTATCAAGCTCGGATCGAAGCTTGCGGATGTGGACAAGGGCATCCCTGAGGGCGCTTTTGCTATCGGGGTCACCAGGAAGGAGGGTCATCTCATCCATCCGAATGGATTCTCTCGATTTCTTCATACAGGAGGCCGACCAGTTCCACTTCGCTCAGTTCGTCCAGGGGGCGGTCGTTGCGGCCCGTGGATTCGGAGGAAATGCCCCGGATCTGATTCACCACAAACAACGAAAGAGCCTCGATCGTCGGGTAATTCCAGACGATCGTCTCTTCAATCTCTGTGCCAAGCCAGGCGCCCAGATCGTGGGCGAACTCCACCGCCGCCAGTGAGTCCATCCCAAAGGCATCGAAGGATTCGCCCAGCCTGATGCCATGCAGGTCGAGGCCGGATCTTCGGGCGACCCATTTCATCATCCAACGTTGAACGGAATGGACTGTCTGCCCCGTCGGCAGCGCCGCCAGCCTCCCTGCAGTCTCTTCGCCTGCCACGTTCCAGGTCGCCACGATGGGAAACCGGTTTTCGAGGTAATGGGCCTTGCACGCCTGTCGCTGGACTTTTCCACTGCTCGTTTTCAGCATCGATGCCGTACGAAGCAGCGCGATGGCATGGACTTGCAGCTCGTGGACATCGAGAATTGCTCTGCGCGCCGCGGCGAAGATCTCAGCCGGGTCCACGTCTTTGAGAAATGTCCGACGGACTTCCTGTACCACAACCAGCCGTTCCTCGTCACCGACGTCGATGGCAAACGCGGCGCCGCAGTCCGGGCGGAGCGCGGGATGAGACTGCTGCACGGTCAACTCGATATCCTGCGGGTAGTGGTTGATTCCACGGATGATGATGACATCCTTGCGACGCCCCGTGACATAACACTCCCCATCCCGGATAAATCCGAGGTCGCCGGTTCGGAGAAACGGACCCTCGTTGGAGCCCACGAGGCGCCCCCCAAAGGTCTCGGCAGTCTGCTCGGGTCGATTCCAGTAGCCCTGGGCGACGATCGGCCCCGAGATCCAGATCTCACCGACGCAATTCTCCGGGCACTGTTGGCGGGTCTCTGGATCGACTGTGACGACTCTGGTTTTTCCAACGGCATGGCCGGAACTGACCAACGTGAGCGTCTTGCGCGAGTCGACCTTCGCATCAGAGCTGCGCTCATCGTTGCCCGGGGTGACGGCCCGATGCTGCCCCAGGTCAAGAGCGTAGACCTCCGCCAAGACGCTCTCTTCGTTGTGGCCGGTCGCGGTCGCTTTCAGTGTACTTTCCGCCATCCCGAAGGCGGGGCAGAACGCTGTTGTGCGGAATCCTGCCGGCGCGAAGGCTTCAGCAAACCGGCGCATGGTCTGCGCCCGCACCGGCTCGGCGGCGTTCATTGACACGACCAGATGAGACAGGTCCAGGCCGCCGCGCTGCTCTTGGCTGATTCTTTCCACACACAAGTCGTAGGCGAAGTTGGGTGCCGCCGTGTGGCTCGCCTGGTATGTCGAGATCGCCTTGAGCCAGCGGACCGGCTGCTGCAGGAAGGCTACGGGGGCCATGAAATAGCTCGGGATGCCGCTGTACGCCGGTTGGAGAATACCGTAGATGAGACCGAGATCGTGGAAAATAGGGAGCCAGGATACCATCCTGCTTCCGCGCGCGAAGCGCCAACTCACATCGCATTCCGCCAGGACCTGAAGCAGGTTTCCGTGGGAGACCATGACCCCCTTGGGGCTGGAAGTCGAGCCTGAGGTGTATTGGAGGAACGCGAGGGAGTCGGCATCCACATCGGGTTCGCGCCAGACCGATGGATCGGCACCGGCCAATTGATCGGTCGCAATCCAGCGCATCCGGCTCAGTGCCGGCGTGTCAGCGACTCGCGCTTCGACGTCGCCGAGCGTATCTCCATTGCACAACAGGAGAGCCGGGTCCGCATCCGCCGCGATGCTCTGCAGCCGGCGGTCCGCCTTGTTACGTTTCGGGGGATAATTGGGCACCGGTATGATGCCCGCATACAGACAGCCAAAAAAGCCAACAATGTAGTCCAGCGACGATGGATACAGGAGCAGGGCTCGGTCACCTGGCGCGACGTCCGCAAGGAGCCGCACTGCCAGCGTTCTGGCTTTTGTGTCGAGTTCGGCAAACGTCAGGCTTCCCGCCTCTTCTTCCCCGTTCAGCAGGAAGGTGTAGGCAGTGTCATGCGGCTGCGTTGCTGCCCGATAACGGAGCACCTCAACGAGAGAGGAGAAGGAATTCTCACCCCCTGCCGGATTCTCCTTCTCATGTGCGTACATCGTTTGATTTCGCTCGTGGCGGAATGGGCTAATCGGGGGTCTTCGCAGGAGAACAAGCAGGAGCGCAACTGCGGGCCGCAGTCTACGCCGGCCCGGGCGGCGCACAGGAAATCACCCCGTTAGCCTAGCATTTGACAGCACCCACGTCAATAGCGCACAATACACTTCTGTCGCGCGACAGCACCTGTAGGCGATGCTGCCCCTGGGGAATGTCCCAGAACCAGGGCTCGGCCTGCGCCATTCATCGAGAGATTTGGGAGCAATGCTGGCCAGATTCAAGCGGTCCTTGGACGAGAAAGCACCCCGGATCGTCATTTCGATTCTGTTTGTGCTTTTCATGCTGGCCTATCTGGCACCCCGAATCTTCATCACCATACCCGCCGGCCAAGAAGCCGTCGTGTTCCGCCGGATGCTGGGTGGCACAGACGTCGACCGCGCCTTTCAGGAAGGTCTCAGGATTTTCTTTCCCTGGGACACGGTAACGCCATACAACCTGAGGGAGCAGGTTTTTCCGGTCGAGATGGACGCACTGACAGCCGATGGGCTCAATATCAGAGTGACGGTGACGGTGCGTTTTCAGCCCAAGTCGAGGCTGTTGGGGACCCTGCACAAAGAGCACGGGCCGAATTACGTACAGACGTTCCTGGCTCCCGAAGTCGAATCGTCATCGCGCCATATCCTTGGCACGAGCACGCCTTCGGAGCTGTACTCGACGTCGAGAAACTTGATCGAGGACGAGATTGAGCGGGACCTGCAGCACGAGTTACGTCAGTTCGACAGTTTCCAAACACGGTTTTGGCCCGAACCAACCGCAGACATGCTTTACAACGGAGAGGTCGCCAACCCCAGCGACGACACCCCGAATGTGCGGATGATGCTCAAATACCTGTACGATGAAGCTGACGCGGATACAGCCCTGACCAATAGCGTCAGGAACGTCGGATTCATCCATCTGTTCGAGCGGTTCATCAAGGGAGAGTCAAACTACGAAGCGGCGATGCTCTACATGAATCGGGACCTCGATCGGGTGGCCGATGAAATAGAGGCGCTCAAGCGGGACATTTCGATGGCCGGGGCCAAGCGGGATTTGGCGCAGACAGGATTCTATTCGGCGGGCCTTGACAGTCTGAACAAGGTCCATGCCGATCTCTACTTCGGCAAGGTCGAACTGAACAAGGAATTCAGAGAGGGCGATAAGTATTTCGAAAAACTGAAGGAGGCGTACGACACCTACTTCTCGATCGTCGAACTGAAGGATGTGCTGATCAGCGTTATCGAGCTTCCCGACAGGATCAAGGAGGCGATCCAGTCGAAGTTGGAGCAGGAGCAAGTCGCTCAGGAGTTCGACTTCAGGCTCGACCGCGAAAGAAAAGAGGCTGAACGCAAGCTCATCGAAGGCAAAGGGATCAGAGATTTTCAGGACATGGTCGCTGCGGGGATCGAAGAAGGTCTGCTCAAGTGGAAGGCCATCGAGGCAACTCTGGAACTGGCAAGGTCACCGAACGCGAAGATGGTCATTATTGGCGCTGGCAAAGACGGGTTGCCTGTCATTCTGGGCAATCAGGGGTGGGACTTTCCCAAACCCATGGTGACGGACGGTGGCAGCCAGGCTGCCATGACAGACACAACCAGCGCCGGAACACCCAAGGAATGAAGGCCAGCGTTGTGAGGCTCGGGTAGAGAGGGCGCCGCTCAGCTGGTTCTACCCCATTCAGGAGGAATGTCCGTCCAATCCGGGTGCTATGGATTCAAAATTGATCAACCTCTTACTGCGGGAAACGACGCCCCAGCTTCGGCGCAACGTCGTGTTCACTGCAGTGATGTCGGGCCTCGCCAGCACCGCCATCCTCGCCGTCATCAACGCCGCCTCGCGATCTGCCGAATACGGCAATCTCAATTTTCGCTACCTGGTCATGTTTGGCATCGCGATGGCCACATACGCCTACTGTCTCCGCTATACCTTCGACTGCACCACGCGCACGTTCGAGGCCCTCCTCGACGCAACCCGCCGGCGCATCTCGGACAAAATCAGGAAGTCCGAACTGACCGTACTGGATCAGATTGGTCGAGCCCAGATCTATAACCGCCTGACGCAAGATACGGCGGTCCTGTCGGCCATGGAGGGCTATCTCACCGCAGCCATCCAGTCTCTGGCCATGGTGATTTTCATCTCGCTCTACGTCATCTCTCTGTCCAAATACGCCTTCGCCCTCACGCTCCTGCTGATGATCGGCGGCGTCGCGATCTATATGCGCGCTGACAAGCTTGCCAAGAGCGAAATCGAACGTGCCTCGCTGAAGGAAATCGAGCTGTACGAACACGTGACCCACCTGATCGAGGGCTTTCAGGAGGTCAGACTGAACCGGCAGCGGAGTGATGATCTATATGCCGCCACTGTAGAAATCTCGGGCGAGGTCAGAGAATCTAAGGTGCACACCGCCCGGCTCTACAACAGCAACTACATCCTGTCACAGGTGTTCTTCTACTCCCATCTGGCTGCGATCGTCTTCCTGTTGCCGCAACTGGTTCCCACCTACGTGGACACCATCACCGAGGTCACGATGGCGATCGTCTTCATCATCGGGCCGCTGGGCGTGGTCGTGTCATCCATTCCAGTCTACTTCAAAGCGAATATTGCCGCTGAGCACATATCCGACCTGGAGCAGAGGCTGGACGAATTCCGGCGAGTGGACTCGCCAGATACGGTCTCGCGGATCGACTCGTTCTCCAAGATCACCGTGACCGGTATCGAATTCGCCTACCAGAACAAGAGTGGGGGTGAGCAGTTCAAAATCGGGCCGCTCTCCTTCGAGATCAATGCCGGCGAGGTGCTGTTCATCGTCGGCGGCAACGGCAGCGGGAAGTCGACTCTTCTCAAGGTCCTGTCCACCTTGTATCGGCCACAACAAGGCACGATAAAGATCGACGATCTGGCTGTGGACGACAATGCCATCGACGCCTACAGGGAAATGTTCTCCATCATATTCTCCGACTTCCACCTCTTCAGGAAGCTCTATGGCCTGCGCCATGTCCAGCCGGAGACAGTCAACGAGTTGCTCGGGCACATGCAACTGAGCAATAAGACCACCTTCGTCGACGAGTGCTTTACTTCTCTGGAGCTGTCGACGGGCCAGCGCAAGAGGATGGCTCTCGCCGTGGCCCTCATGGAAGACAAGCAGATCTATCTGTTCGACGAGTGGGCCGCCGAGCAGGATCCGGAGTTCAGGAGCTACTTCTACGAGCACCTGCTGGGCGAATTGAAGAGCAACGGCAAAACGGTCGTCGCCGTCTCCCACGATGACCGTTACTTCCATCATGCCGACCGGGTCCTCAAGATGGAGCTCGGCGGCTTCGTGTCAGACGAATGATCCCCATGGAGACAGCGCCCGTGAACCCCTTTCCCGGGCTGCGTCCCTTCGACTTCGAGCAGCATCACCTGTTCTTCGGTCGCCAGGAGCAGGTGGACCAGCTGCTGGAAGTGCTGGAAGCGAAACGCTTCCTCGTGGTCCTGGGCCCCTCCGGCAGTGGCAAGTCGTCACTGGTGCGAGCCGGCCTGGTCCCCTGCCTCTACCAAGGTCGCCTCGCCGCCGCCGGCAGCACTTGGCAACGCGTCATCTTCACCCCCGGAAAGCGGGTGTTCGACAGCCTGGGTGCGGCGTTGAAAGATGCAGGCGTAGGCAACGGGGATGTGGAAGGCCTGCGTGCCGGCACGTCCGGGATCGCCGATCTGGTCAAGGCCGGAGCGGGGACGCCGAATCTGCTGCTCGTCGTCGACCAGTTCGAAGAACTCTTCCGGCTGCAGGGAAAGGACGAGGCAGATGCGGCTGAGGCGGCACGGTTCGTCGACGCGTTGCTGACAGCCATGCGTCAACGGGAGGCCCCGATCTACGTGGTCCTCACCATGCGCGCCGAGTTCATCGGCCACTGCACAGCCCTCGACGGCCTGACCGAAGCGATCAACGAAGTCGACTACCTCGTGCCGCGCATGACGCGCGACCAGTTGCGTGCGGCGATCGAAGAACCCGCCGTCCTGGGGGGGTCGGCGATCAGCCCTCAACTCGTGGAACGACTGTTGGCCGACATCTGCGATGACGCCGACCGGTTGCCCCTCCTGCAACACGTGCTGATGCGGACCTGGGACTACTGGGCTGCCAACCACCAGCGAGGCGAACCCCTCGACATCGATCACTACGAGGCTGTCGGCACGGTCTCCGAGGCACTCTCCCAGCACGCCGAAGAAGTCTATGCGGAATTGGCGGACGACGAGTCCCGCCGGATCGCCCGGCTCCTGTTCAGATCACTGGCCGGGGGGGCAGGCATCTTTCGTGATGGCCGGCGACCTACAGACCTCGACGAGATTGCTGCGATAGCCGGGCTGGAGCCAGACCCGGTCAAGGCGGTGGTGGAGCACTTCAGAATGGCGGGACGGTGGTTTGTCATGCCATCGCCCGAGGTGCCCTTGCAGGGCGGCACCGTGCTCGACATACCCCACGAGAGTCTGCTTCGTCAGTGGCCGCGAGCACGAAGCTGGATGGAGGAGGAGACCCAATCCGCGCACTTGTATACCCGCATCGCCAATACTGCCGCCCTCTACCAGGAAGGCAGAGCGGGCCTCTACCAGGATCCTGATCTCGAGCTGGCTCTGGAATGGCGTCGGCAGTATCGTCCGACGGCGGCCTGGGGGCGTCGGCATGACCCGGCTTTTGAGCGTGCCATGACCTTCCTCGATCACAGCGTGGAGGAGCGCGATTTTCGCCTCGCCAAGGAAGAGGAACGGCGCCAGAGGCGCCTGCGGCGGACCCGCCGGCTGGCGCTGTTGATGGGCGGTGTTTCCCTCATCTTCCTCACCGGCCTCGTGATCGGAATGAATCTCTATTTCAAAGCCGAAGAATCCAAGAAGGATGCATTCAGCCAGCGGGAGCTGGCCGACGAGGAGCGCAAGGAGGCCGAGACTCAGCGACAACTCGCCGTTGAGCAGAAACAGGCGGCGGAGGCCGAAAGAGAACGGGCGCAGGAGCAGCGACTGCTGGCTCAGCAGCAGCAGGAAGTGGCCGTGGAGGAGCGCCAGCGCGCCGACAGCCAGCGGCTGCTCGCCGAAGAGCAGAGGAAGTTCGCCAACCAGGAACGTGAGCGCGCAGAGGCACAGCGCCAGATTGCCGAAGAGCAACAGGAACTCGCCGACCAGGAACGCGAGCGCGCTGAAGCGCAGCGCCAGATCGCGGTGGAACATCGGCGCCAGGCGAATCGACTGCACTTGCTTTCGGTGAGTCGTACCCTCGCCATCCAGGCGGTCAAGATCCATGATCGCGAAGGCCAGGACCAACTCGCCGCATTGCTCGCCATGGAAGCGTACCTTCTCCATGACAGACACAGCGCAATCACGCAGGACCCCGACATCCACCAGGCGTTACGCCTTGCCCTCATGCCTTTCGAGAGTGATTCCCGACGAGTCCTGCGCGGCCATGATGACGCCGTGCGTGCCGTCGCCTTCCGGCCCGACAGCGACCAATTGCTCTCCGGCGGCGACGACGGAGCGATTCGAGCCTGGGATCTGCAGCTGGGCAAAGCGACGTCGGTATGGCGGCGACAAGGTGCTGTGCGCAGCCTGGCGATCCGTGCCGACGGACTGTTGGCGACGGGCACCGACCAGGGCCGCGTGGAATTGGCTCGACTCGACTCGGACTCCGCACCCGTACTGGTGACGGCGTCCGGCGATCCGTCCCCGGTCCCCGTGACATCGATCAACTTCTCAGCCACCGGGGATCAGCTCGTCGCGTCCTGGCTCGACGGTCGCATCAGCTGCTGGCACCTGCAGGGGGATACGGCGACGTCCCTGGCAAATTGGCGACTGGGCAGCAGCGTCGACGCTGTGGCGATCGCTGCCGATGACGGCTTGTTGGCTACCGGCAGCCAGGATGGTGCGATTCGTTTGTGGCGGCCCGACGGCACGCCGGTTTCTCCGAGTCCTTCCCCCTATCAGGCCGCGATTCGCTCCCTCGCCTTCAGCGCCGATGGCCGCTGGCTGGTGGCGGGGGCGGCCAACGGTGATCTGCTGCTGTGGGATCGGAAGGACCTGTCTGCTGCCCCCCAGGTGCTGATTGGCCATCAATCAGCTGTTCGCTCGCTCGTCTTCGCTCCCGACAGCCGGCTGTTGACGACGGCCAGCCTTGACGGAACGGTGCGCCTGTGGAATGTGCAGGCGCCGGAGCAGGAGCCCGTCCTGTTGGGGCATGACAACTGGGTGTGGTCCGTCGCCATCAATTCCGATGGGCGGCGGATCGCCTCCGGCGGGATGGATCGGAACGTCCACCTGTGGACGACGCAAACCACCGATCTTGCCGAAGCACTGCTGCCCTGCGTGGTCCGCAACCTGACGATGAGAGAGTGGGAGCGATTCGTCGGTGAAGGCATCCCATACGAAAAAATCCGGCCCGATCTTCCGGGTCCCGATCAAGGCGGTCCGCGATGAGGCGCCCTGCCGCAGTGATTGGTCTACTGTGGGCAGCACAGATCCCTTTCCTCTCGGTGGCTGATGCGCAGAGCGGCTGCAGTATCGCCCTCGACGACGCCGAGAAGCTCTACAGAACGGGTCACTTTGACGCCGTTGTGGACGCAGTGGAGCCCTGCCTGCACGAGGCGGGTACCGGGAGAGGGGAGCGCGTGGAGGCATACCGCCTGCTGGCCCTGGCCGGTATCGCCGGCGATGACCCTCAGGGGGCGCTGGGCGCCGTCGATGGGTTGCTCGCGCTGAAACCTGATTTCGAGGCCACCTTGCGGGATCCCCCTCGGTTCGCACGGATCATTGACGAGGTCCGCCGACGTCGATCGGCGACCGAGGTGACCTCGGTGTCAAAGAATAGCGAGGACGTGCGACTCACTCCGGCGACGGTGCTCGTGTTGTCGAATGAGGAGATCCGCCGGCGGGGGTATGCGGACCTGGAAGCGGTGCTGCACGACCTGCCCGGGTTCGATATCTCCCGCGGCAACGGCGTGCTCTACTCCAATATTTACCAACGAGGATATCGGGCCAACGGCACGGACCGCACATTGTTTCTCTACGACGATGTGGAAGAAAACGACCTGTGGAGCAATTTTGCCAACATCTCGCGGCAGTACCCGCTAAGTAACATCAAGCGGATCGAGGTCATTTACGGCCCGGCTTCGACGATGTATGGGCCCAATGCCTACGCCGGGGTCATCAATGTCATTACAGCCAATGGCGACGACCTGATCGAACCCGGCCGGCGCCTGGGTCTGCGCGTGCAGTCAGGCAGTGGCACGTATGTGAGCCGTTATGTTGATGTCACAGGCGCGGCGCGCCACAAGAAGGTGTCCATCTCCGTCAGCGTCCGTGTCTACCACTCTGACGAGGCGGACCTGTCGGCCTTTCCGGACTGGGACTATCTGCCCCATGATGCCGAATTCTATCAAGAGAAGTTAGCGATTCGGGGTTTGGCCCCGGATGGTGCGCCGTGGGCGGAGCGATTCCTGGAACAGAACCCTCAGGGGACCGATCATCCGTACACCCTCGTCGTACGGAACGCCTCCGGTCAGGCTACTGCCATCGAAATCAGCGACGTGGGCGCGCAGAGCGCCGCCGACCACGACGCCGAGGCTCTGCAAGCGTTGGTGCAAGGGCGGAGCGTCGGCTTTGCCAACGACACCGACGACTGGTCGGTGTCAAGCAAGCTGCGTCTGGGCGATCTGCAACTGGGCATGCAGACCTGGCGCCGCGACGAAGGCAGTATCGGCTGGTTCCCGGACGACCGCGAAGGCTCTTCGCGCAACGGCGGCAGCTGGATTCCGCGGCATACGTTTCTCTACGCAAAGTACGAGATGGCCATCTCGGAAGCTGTCGATGTCGAAATTTTCACCCGTTACAAGATCCACGCCCTCGACAACGACAATCAGATCGTCAGCCATCAAAGTTACTCCGGGGAGGGACGTCTCGGTCTGGCGGATCTGCTCATTGATACGCCCGCCGGTTGGTCGACGCGTTACTTCTTCCGTCAGTCGAAGGAGATGCGTTCCGAAGCCAAGATGTTCTACGCCCCTACCGCCGAGCTTCGGCTCCTCGGTGGGGTCGAGCTCCGTAGCAGTGACATTCAGGGCCAGTACAACGTGTCGGTGGCGCCAAACCCATCCGAGACAGGGTTTCCATTCGCAGAACTGAACAATTACGACCAGCGCAATGTCGGAGCCTATGCGCAAGGCACGTACTCGCCACGCGCCGATCTCTCCCTGACACTCGGCGGACGAGTCGACAACAATCGAGTCCGCGAAACTCTCGGTTTCGGCACCGTGTTCACGCCCCGCGTCGCTGCCGTCTACCACCCGCGTGATTTCATCTTCAAGGTGATTTACGCGGAGGCCTTCAAGGCCCCATCAAACTCAGCCCGCTTCTCAACCTCGCCCAGTCGTCAGGTGACGAGCCCCGACCTGGAACCGGAGCGAGTGAAAAATGCCGACCTGAGCGCGGGTTGGCAGATCACCGACAATCTGTTTGTCGATCTCGTCGGCTACCGGGCCGATTACAGCGATATCATCGGCGCCACCGCCGTGGTACTCGAAGATGGCACAACGACGACACAGAATCTGCCGATCGGCGCACTGCGGATCCGCGGTCTGCAGGGCGGACTGTCGCTGAAGGCGGACAGGCATTCCCTGTATGCAAACTACTCGTATACCGATCCACAGAATGTGGAGGTCAAGGACGCGACGGGGAACATCCTGCTCGATGAAAGCGGTCGTCCCGTTCGTCGGCGCATCGGCGACATCGCCAGCCAGCGGGTCAATATTGGTGGCTTCGTCAATCTGAGTTCCCGTCTCGATCTTGCCTGCTATCTCCGCTATGTCGGCGATCGCCGGACCGGCAGCGGCACGACAGTGCCCGACAATCCCCTCGACCAGATCGATGCCTACACAATCATCGGCGGTAATCTGACCGTGCGCGGCGGCATCCCCGGGGTCTCCCTCCAGCTCCATGTCGACAATGCTCTGGATACTGACTACTACCACCCCGGTGTGCGCAGTGCCGAGGGTGAGATTCACGTATCCCGGCTGCCGCAGAAAGGCAGAGAGGTCATGTTGCGCCTCCTGTATGCTGATTGGTAGCGTCCATGCTCCGTGCCCTCGCCGGCGCCCTCCGCATCCTGCCAGGCGAGGGCCGAACTGTGGCGCTGCTGTCGGGTTATTCCTTCCTCATCGGCATTTTCCAGGCCTATTACATCTCCCTGGCAAACGCTTCGTTCCTCGCCGAGTTCGGTGTCGACTACCTGCCGCAGGGCTACATGGCCACCGGACTGGCTGGGTATCTCATCGGCGCCTGGCTGGCGCGGATGCAGGGCCGAATTCCTTTCACCAGTCTCATCATTCGCGTCCTGGCCTTGCCCCTGGTCCTGGTGGTTCTGTTCTGGCTCGGTTTCCTGATGCTCCCGGCGCGCTGGCTCACCTTCGCCATGTTCGCCTTCATAGGCCCCTTCATCGCCCTTGTCTATTTCGTTTTCCGGACACTCGTCGGCCGCCTCCTCGACCTGCAGCAGAGCAAGCGTCTCTTCGGCCTGATCAGTTCTGGGGACGTCATCTCTTCGATCATCGGTTTCTTCTCGGTGCCGCTCGTGGTCGGCGTGCTGCCGCGGGTCACCGATCTGCTGTTGATTGCCGCTGCCGCTCTGGGGGGAGCCTGCTGGCTGCTGTGCGTCGTCAACCGGACCTTCGCCCAGCGGCTTGTCTCCAGTCCGTCCCAGGCGCGACGCCAGGTCGGCCTGCGGGACTTGCTCAGCGACCCCTACCTGAGACTCATCTGCCTGCTGGCGGTTCTGGTCGTTTTCGGCTTTTACTTCATCGACTACGCCTTCCTGGGGCAACTGCGCATACGCTTCGAGGACCGCACCTTCCTGGCGCGCTTCATCAGTTCACTGTACGGCACCATCCGTGTCGTGGAGCTTCTGGTAAAGACAGTCCTATCCGGCCGCCTGCTGCAGGAGTACGGCATTCGTCTCGGCCTGTTGGCTCTGCCCCTGATGCTCTGCGTGATCATGGTCCTGGTGGCGTTGGCGGACCTGAGTCTTGCCGACAGCAGCCAGGCCATATTTCTGCTCGTCGTGCTCAGCAAGATCATCGAACGCGTCGCCATGAAGTCCTTTCACGACCCATCCTTCAACGTCCTCTACCAACCCCTCGCCGCTGAGGATCGACTCGCGGTTCAGACCAGCATAGAGGGGCTCGTGCAGCAGAAGGCAGTGGCCTTCGTGGGTCTCATCCTCTGGCCGATCAGCTGGCTCGGATCCTCCGAGGTGGTGCTCGTCGCCGTGTTTCTGATCGCCAGTACCTGGGCAGCCGTCGCCGTCCTCCTCCATCGGGAGTATCGCGCCTCGCTGCTTGGCAGTCTGACAGCACGGACGCGGGGCGCATCCGGGGATACGGACGTACGACCATCGCAGGGCGTCGCTCTACTTCAGGCTGATCTGCGCGTCGTCGATCCTGGCCGCGTCGGGGCCGCCCTCGACTGGCTCACGCGGGCAGCGCCGGCCTCTCTTGGTACGGCGCTCAAGGCTTACCTCGCCAATCCCGCGCCGGCGGCACGGCTGGCTGCTCTGCGTGTCATAGGTAGCCTGCGGTGGACGGAACTGGAGGGGGAGACGCGACGCTGCCTCGATGGGGTGTCCGATCCTGAGCTGAAGCAGGCCGGTCGGCAGACGCTGGCACGGCTCGAGACAGCGATGTTCGAGAGGCCAGGCCGTGGTGTTGCAATTCTGGCTGGTTCCCGCGACACAAACGACCGCTCCCTCGCGGCGCGATTGTTGGGGACAGGGGCCGGGGCAGACGGCTTGGCGGTCGAAGAGCAACAGTTGCTCAAGGAACTTCTGCGGGACGAAGATGCGGGCGTGCGTCGTTTTGCCCTGCTCGCTGCAGGTCGCGTCAACTCGGAGCACTTGCTCGGCGTCATGGCGGAGCAGTTGAAGGCGCCGGATACGCACTGGGTTGCCGCCGAAGTCCTGCTGGCACAAGGCGTCGCCTCCTTCCCCATCCTGCTCGGGCTGCTCGCAGACTCAGCGACGGGCCCCGCCGTGCAGGCGCGTGTGGTCCGCTCGTGTGCAGCCATCGGGGGCCAGGGGGCCATCGACCTACTGGCACCACGGATGAACGCAGTGGATGCAGGCGTGGAACTGGCAGTCCTGGGTGGATTGCGGGCCAATGGCTATCAGGCCGCCAGTGGCGAAGAGCAGGCGTATGTCCGGCAGCGCATCGAGGAGACGACATCGCGGGCGGCGTGGAGTATGGCCTCGATCCTCGACCTGTCGGAAACCGATGGCACACAGGCCGTGCTCAAGGCCCTGGGTGCCGACGTCGATCAACGACGCGAACGCATTTTCCTGTTGCTGACGTTAATCTACGAGGCCCCACAGGTGGAACTGGTACGAGACAGCTTTCGCAGCGGCGATCCCGATGGTCGCGTCTATGCTCTGGAGTTGCTCGACGCTCTGCTCGATGCAAACACCAGAGAGTTGATCTTTCCCTTGCTGGAAGATCTCACCCTGAATCAACGTCTCAAGCGGCTGGAGCCCCGCTGCCCCCAAAGGCGCCTGAAACCGGTGGACCGTCTCAAGAACGTTGTCTTGGCCGAATACTCCGCCATCGGTCCATGGGGCCGGGTGTGTGCCCTCGAAGCGCTCGCAAACCTGCTGGATGGTCGAATCTGCGACGAGCAGATTGCTCAGCTGTACCATCCCAATCCCATGCTGCGCGAGGCAGCCGCCCTCGGCATGCAGCGGGCGGATCCCGTCGCCTCTACCCAAGCGCTAGAACTGCTGCCCGAACCCATGCGCGACGAAACCTTTCACATTTTGCAGGCCGCCGGCGAGGGCGCACTCTCCATCGCCGGCAAGATCGCGGCGTTGAAAGCGGCGCCCCTTCTGGCGCGCGTCGACGAGGGAAGCCTGGTGGATCTGGCCCTGCTGTGTCGTGAAGTCAGGCTGTCGCCAGGCGCCAGCCTTCTGCAGGTCGGGGAGCGGGTACAATTCGTCTATCTTCTGGTGGATGGCACGGTAACGATCGGAGAGCAGGCGCGGGTCGATGAGGCGGGCTCGCTCCTGGGAGAGATGGTCTGGGGCAGCAGCGGCGAGGCGACGCTCGCCATCGTAGCTGCGAGTCCCGCACGGCTGCTGTGTCTGGGTCGAGACGTAATGACGGGCTTCCTTGTGGAACATCCGGAGGCGGCGGCCAACTTGAAGCAGGCCGTGGACGGCACACTACTGGAGTTGAAAGAATGCACGTAAGGGACCGATTCACCAGGGGATTCTTCACCCTCGCAATCCTGGCCTTGGCCAATCTGGTGTGGCTCGGGTACTATTCCTATCAGCACATCAACAGAAGCCGTGAGCGCCAGACCGAGGCGATCAACAAGCACCAGGCTGAGAGCGGGAAATTCTCCCAGGACATCGATGCCCGATTGGGCGGGTTGATGGCCATCGCCGACGCGATCGCCGAGGATCTGAGTCAGGGGCGGCTCGACTCGACGGCCTTGATGGATCGCTTGCGCGCGGACGTCAAGCGACTGGACTACATCGACGGGCTCTTTGTGGCCTACGAGCCGCATCGTTTCACCGACGATCACCAATACTTCGCGCCCCTGTTTCTCAATCGGGGCGACGCCGGTCACAAACTTGTGTTTCTCGAGTACGACTACACGATAAACCCCTGGTACTACAACACTGTCGCCAAAGGCGCTGGTTGGGCGGAACCGTTCTTTGGTAACGAGAGCGGTGCCGTCATCATTCAGTATGGTGTGCCCTTCTTTGACGCAGAAGGCGCCCCCATGGGGATCGTTGCCATCAATCTCTCCCCGGTCGAACTGAAGCAGATCATCTCTTCTTCGCTGCCAGAAGGGGAAGAGGGTTTCGGCTACATCACGTCCAGGCAGCACACCTATATCTCACACCCGGTCGCCGAAAAGGTGCTCAACCAGGCGAACCTGCTTCAGGATCTGAAGAAATTGGCCGAGGATGGCAGACTGCGTCACACCGTGGCCGTGGCCGCGCGGGAGCGTATCCAAGGTGGCGAGCCGGGCTGGGTGGAGGTCACCGATGCCTCCGGACGGCAGGACCGGGTGTTCCACGCGTCGGTCCCAAGCAGCGGCTGGACGGTTCTACTCTATTACCTTGATTCGAAAGACTCCCAGGGGTACCAGCTCGAGAGTCGTCGCCTCGTGTGGATCCTGCTTGGGGGTTGCTCCCTCGTCATCCTGGCCATGCTGACGGCGACGCAATTCTTCCGGGGCGGAGAGCGGAGTTACTGGGTCGTGTCCATCGTCACGGCCCTGGTTTTTCTCGGCGGGATCTGGTTCGTCTGGCAGCGCGCTCTCAACCGGCCACCACAGCACGCCGGAGAAAACGAGGTGCTACGCATCGAGAGTCAGGCCGTTCTCACGCAATTCATGGAGCAATTGAGCGTCCGCGCCGCCCAGATGAAGGAAGAGGTCGTGTACGTGCCCACGGGCGTCTTCATCCAGCACATGCAATACAGCGACGCCTACAACGTCATGCTCAGTGGTTATATCTGGCAGGTCTACGACAAGAGCAATCGGACCTATGCCGATGGCACGCCCGTATCTGAGGGCGTGATCTTCGCCGAGACCGAGCCCAACGCCGAAGTTCTCGACATACAGGAGGCCTACCGCGTCGATCTCGGCGATCGCCAGGTCGTGGGCTGGTACTTCCGCGTTTCCGTGCGGGAAGAATTCGACTATCGACACTACCCCTTCGATCAGCAGACGGTGTGGCTGCGCATGTGGCACACGGACTTCAACCGGCCCGTGATCCTCGTACCGGATGTTGCCTCCTACGAGATCCTCAATCCTGAGTTTCTGCCGGGACTCGAGGAGCACCTGGTGATGCCGAACTGGTCGCTGAAAGGCAGTTACTTCGACTATCGCTTCAACCACTACAACACGAATTTTGGTGTGCGTCAGCAGAGCGTCGCCGAGACCCGCCCGGAACTCTATTTCAACCTTACCATTCAGCGTGAGTTTCTGAGTCCGTTCATCACCACCATCGTGCCCCTCATCGTGGTCACCATCCTGGTATTTACCGTTGTCATGACCTCCAGCAAACAGGCGGGTGAGTTGCTGGGATTCAGCGGCTTTGGCGTTCTCGAAGTCTGCGCAGCGTTCTTTTTCGTCGTCATCATCGCTCAGATCGAGGTCCGCGACTCGCTGCAGGTGTCCGAAATCATCTACCTGGACTATTTCTACTTCGTGATCTACATGATGCTCCTTGGCGTGTCGATCAACTCGATCCTGTTCACCCGCGTTCAGGGTCTGAGAATGCTGGACTTTCGCGACAATCTGATCACCAAGATGGCGTTCTGGCCCATCATCCTCGGAGCCCTGCTGATTATCACGCAGACCGTATTCTACTGACCAGATCGGCTGCCCAGATCGGCTGCCCAAGGAACGTGAATGAACCCAGTCCCCGATCGTGACACGTTGGCTCACGCGCTTCGTATCGTCCACATGATGGACGACAGCGCCGACGAGCACGAGAATCTCTATGACATTCTGCGTCAGTGCCTCAGGGGGCTGGTTCGCGAATTCGCGTGCGAAACTGCGTTTATCGGCTACCGCGATTTCTTCGGCAAGGACACCGTCGTCGCCGTAGACAGGAACGGGCTGCTGCGGCGAACGATGAACGAAGAGATCGCCCAGATGTGCCGCGCAACGGAACGCGAGGGCGTGACGGACGAAGCCAAAGTGGTGAGTCTCTTCGAGGCTCCCTACCTGGTAAAAGGACTCTACAAAGGGGAAACATATCTGGGGATCATAGGAATCCAGTCCGGTGCCCCAGATGGCTGCTTTCCGTTTCTGCTCAGCGAGGCGAGCTATGTTCTCGACTCCGTGATCTACTCAAAGTGCAAGGAGGATGTCGCCAGGCGGGAAAGGACGTTGGTCCGTGAGATCGATGGCATCGTCGATACGCATGGCAACAACACCCAACGCTGCCTGGAACTCTCGATTCACCGGTTGGTCGAGGATACGGCGAGTATGGCAGGCTTCGTCTTTCATGGCGAGGAAGAAGACTACGCCCTCCAGGCAACGGACAGCACCGGGGGCATCATCCTCGAGAACTATGACCAGGCGAGACTTGAGATCGTGGAAGCTGCGCAAGATTGCGATCACAAGGACACGCCTGTGTCACGGGGGCCACGGGATGGCCCAATCCGTGTAGGGGGTGACGAAATTGCTGGCGTCATCGCAGTCCCCTTGACCACCAGAGCGGGTGAGAAAGGGGGCGTCATCGTACTCGTTTCAGACAGCCGCTACACGCCGGCTCACGTTGATCTTGTACAGTCGGCCGGTGAGCTTTTGGACACGGCCCTGATCAAGGAGAGACACATCCGGGTGATGGTCTCCCGGTTCACGAAACACGTCGGGACCGGCGCGATTGATGTACTGCTCAACCAGCCCAAATGGCTTGATCCACGACGGGAAGAGGTCGTGATCCTGTCGGCAGATCTCGTTGGTTCAACCAAATACGCTCATGCACAGGAAGACCCCCTCAAAGTTTTCGCTGCAATCAATTGCTATCTGGCACTCATCGGGAAGATCATCAAGGATGGTTACGGCGGAACCCTCGACAAGTTCATCGGCGATGAGGTGATGGCGCTCTTCGGAGCGCCGATCAAGGATGTCAAGGCAGCCGAAACTTCCGTGGCATGTGCTCGTGAGATCCTCGCCGCTGTGAATGAATTGAGCAAGAGCCATGAAGCGGCATTCGAGGTCAAAGTAACCCTCGGCCTTGTCGATGCGATCGTCGGTGAGTTGGGCTCGGAAGATACTCAGACTGATTACACGGTGATCGGCGATGGCGTCAACCAGTTCTTCCGGATCGCCAAGAACCATGCGCAGCCCGGCCGGATCATCTGCAATGAGCGACTCGCCAAAGCCCCTCACATTGGCGACGTCAGCCACATCGATGAGATCTCGGTCAAGGGCATTGACGCCCCGATCTCGATCTACGAAATCGGGATACCGTAGATTGCTGCGTGGCAGCACCAGAGCGCACGTTAAGTTTTCACCCTACACGTTCATGCGATTGCTCCGCGAAGGGGCAAATTGAGGCTGGAGGAGTCTGATTTGGTGCGGCGACGCGTCGTGGTGACCGGAAGGGGCGTACTGGCCCCCAATGGGAACTCCATAGAAACGTTCTGGGAAGCGCTGATCAACGGCCGCAGCGGAATTGGCCCGTTGACTCGAATTGACAGTGATGACCCCAAGCAGGCGGCGGGAGAAGTGAAGGGATTTGATCCCCTCCTCTGCCTTTCGCCCAAGGAGGTCAGGAGGACGGATCGCACCGTGCAGTTCGCCGTTGAGGTGGCCACGCAAGCGATCAACGATTCAGGCCTGGACATCGACAGCATCGAGCCGGGAAGAACGTGTGTGATTTTCGGGACTGCTATGGGTGGAATCGCAACCCTCGAACGTGAGCATGCTGTACTGTTAGAGAAGGGGCCAGAGCGTGTAAGCCCCTTCCTGATACCCATGTCCCTTGCTGATATGTCAGCTGGCATGATTTCGATCAAACACGGAATCAGGGGAGCAAATCATGCGACGGTCAGTGCCTGCGCATCTGGTTCTCAGGCCATTGGCGAGGCGATGAGGAAGATCCAGCATGGCGATGTGGATGTGGTTGTCGCCGGCGGCAGCGAGGCAGCCATCACGCCACTTTGCCTGGCCGGATTCAAACGAGCTCGGGTGCTGGCGCGACCCGATGGCGAGCCCGCCGCCGCGTGCAGGCCTTTCGATGCAGATCGAAGCGGCTTCGTGTTAGGCGAAGGAGCCGGTGCCGTAGTTCTCGAGGAGTACGAGCATGCCAAGCGCCGAGGCGCGGAGATTTTCTCGGAACTGCTGGGGTATGGCCTGGCATCGGATGCCTACCACATGACAGACATGCATCCCGCTGGTGAGGGCAGTGCAAGGGCGGTCCGATCGGCGCTGGAAGATGCTGGACTCCCTGCGGCTGCGGTGAGTTACGTAAATGCACATGGGACGTCGACGCCGATGGGGGATGCCGTGGAGAGCATGGCCTTGCATGAAGCGCTTGGATCGCATGCCCACGACGTAGCAGTCAGTTCCACAAAATCAATGACGGGACATCTTTTGGGGGCGGCTGGCGCAGTGGAACTCCTTGCGTGCATTGAGGCGATACGGAGTGGATGGATCCCGCCAACCATCAACTACCATACTCCCGATCCGCGCTGCGACCTGGACTATGTGCCAAACGAGGCTCGACAGACAACAGTGAGGATCGCGTTGAGCAACTCCTTTGGTTTCGGCGGACACAATGTGGTTCTGATCGTGGGCCCCGCCCCATAGGAAGCCCTCGGTTGGGCCCCTGCTCTCGGCCCGGGGCTGCAGTGACGACGACGTCTCGCGTTTCATGCACGGCAACTGGCTCCGCTTCTTCTCCCAGCACCTGCCCGCCTAGGAGCGATTCTGCAGCTGATCGATCGCGTCGATCGCGTCCAACAGACTCAGGCAGGTGTGATAGCCGGGATCGGCATCGGCCGTCGCCGGGATGGC